>CAZUPJ010000059.1:0-8398 GCA_964622185.1 uncultured Treponemataceae bacterium | reverse complement strand
CATCATGTGTTACTGCAAGCAAATACTGTGTTTCTTCATCATAGCGATAACAAAGTCCTGCCAATTGTTGAAAATAATCGGGATCAAATTCAATTTTTGTTTCAGCTTCGAAACAAAAATCTGCTTGTCTTCGAGCTAAAAGTCCTTGCTCATAAAACGACCATGGAGACTGTCCGCCCTTCATTCGAAGGAATCCTGGACGCTCTGTTAGAGAATATCGATCCTCTGTTGCAGGCATTCTAAGCGTTTTAAAATCATTATGCAGTTTTTTGTCTTCAAAAGTATACATTTTAACAAGGTCTGTAATACTCTCTCCTTCTTGACTGTCCTCTTCCCAAGGTACTTCAATAAAATCAGGTGGTGTATTTCTTAAACTTCCATCAGTTTGCATAACCCACGGCCAATCATCTTTCCATGTAATTTCTGCTATTCCTGTTTCTCTTCCTAACACGCAGTCCAATTTTCCAGGCAAAGGTCTGCCGCATAAATATACTAAAAAGTGTTTACTTCCATCGGGAGTATCGCACCAGCTACCATGCCCTGCTTTTTGTATTTTTAATTCAGGATATCCATAAGAAGATATAAGAGGATTATTTGGATGTATTTCATATGGTCCATCTATATTCTTAGACCGAGCAACACTTAAAGCGTGTTCATATGATGTTCCACCTTCAGCTACTGCAAGATAGTACCATCCGTTGCGTTTATAAAGGTGTGGACCTTCTACAAGCCCAATATCCGTGCCTAAGAATATTTTTTTTCGCTTTCCAATTAGTTTTTTTTGAACTGCATCGTACTCTTGCATTACGATGCCAGAAAACTGTCTAAAACCTTCTTCTCTAAAATCCCATTCCATGTTGATGTACCACTTTTTACCATCATCGTCGTGAAACAATGAGGCATCAAATCCTGAAGCATTCATAAATACAGGATCAGACCATGGTCCCTCAATTGATGGTGCGGTTGTTAAAAAATTTGGTGTGTCCTTCCAAGTTCCAACATTCCAGTTACGTACATTTGTGTAGATAAGCCAAAACAGTCCATCAGAATACGATAAGCAAGGTGCCCAAATTCCACAAGAGAACTTTTCTCCAGTCATATCAAGTAAGCGTTTTTCGCTTAATGGAGATGGAATGCTAGTCCAGTTTTTTAAGTCTTTAGATCGATGTAATTCAACACCAGGGTACCACTCAAATGTAGAGTTTGCAATAAAGTATTCATCACCTACACGTACTATCGAGGGGTCAGGATGGAATCCGCTTAGTATTGGATTTTCTATTCTCATTATTTATTCCTTTACAGATCCCATCATAATACCGCTAATAATAAAGCGAGACATAAATGCATAGAAAATTAAAATTGGAATAATTGATATTGCAATTCCTAGATATATTCCACCGTACTCAGTTCTGTAAATATCACCTCTTAGCAATTGTACAAGCATTGGAAGAGTGTATTTTTTTGTATCTGAAAGTAATACAAATGGAGTCATAAAATTATTCCATGAACCAACAAAAGAAAAAATAGATTGTGTTGCTAAAGCTGGTGTAATAACAGGAAGAATTACCGTATGAAATGTTTTGAACTCCCCTGCACCATCAATACGGGATGCTTCAATTAAGTCTTTAGATAAAACTGATGCAAAGTATTGTCGTAAAAAGAGTACTGTTCCTGCGGATGCTATTGATGGTATTATAAGAGGCACATAACTATTTAACAGTTTTAACCGAGCCATAAATTGGTAAAATCCTATAAATGATAAGGAAGCAGGGAGCATTATCACAACAAGAACAAGACCCCATAAAAACTTTTTCCCCTTAAAATCATATACATGTAAGCCATAAGCTGTCATTGCTGAAAAATAGACAGATAACAGGGTTGCACTTATTGCTATAAAAGCACTATTTCCAAATCCTTGAAAAATTTGAAACCCTCTATTGGTTAAGTGTCCCCAGTTATCCATTGTTGCACTTCCAGGAATAAGTGAAAGTCCTAAGTTAATTTGTTCTGTAGTTCTTGTAGCATTTACAAGCATAATATACACTGGAACAATTGCTAAAAGAGCAAAGAATATCATTAAAACATGTACAATAGTTCTATAGGCAAATAATGATTGTTTATATTTCATACTTAGTTCCTTTCCTTCATTATTTTGTTAATAACAAATGCTAAAATAATGGTTATAATAAACATTCCAATAGCAATTGTTGCAGCATACGCATAATCGTTTGCACCTTGGAATGCAAGGTTATAGAGATATACTGCAGTAGAACGAATTGAATTATCTGGGGCGCCTCTCATATCGGTTAGTAAGAAAGGTATTTCAAATAACTGCATACCACCGATCATTGAAGTAATTAAAATATACAACATCATAGGCCTAAGTAATGGAAGCGTTACAAAAAGTGTTGTTTGACGACTATTAGCACCATCAATAACGGCAGCTTCATACAGAGTGGGAGAAATACTGGTAATTCCTGCCATAAGCATAATTAATGTATGACCACACCATAGCCACCACTGAATAAATGAAACAATTCCTCTTGAAGCACTAACACTTCTAAAAAAGTTAAAGGCTTCTTGTATAATTTGACCGTCTTCACCTACACGTGTAGACCATATATTTAAAACACCATTTAAGAATTGATTTACTGGTCCGTTTGGAAAACCAAATAAACTACGATACAAAATGGCAACTGAAGCCGCTGTTAAAAGGTTAGGCATATAAAATAGGGCACGAAATAAACCTTTTCCTTTTAGGTTTAGTCTTACATCTGAAAACCAAATGGCAAACAAAAATGCAATGCCAAGCTGAGGAACAAAGTTCATTCCCCACATAATAAAGGTGTTCCCTACGGCACCCCAAAAGTATTCATCGCCGATTAATCGCTGGAAGTTTTTAAACCCAATAATAGAAAAATCAGAGCGCAACCCTTTTAGGTCACTAAATGATAAAATAAAAGTATATAATGTTGGCCATAAATGAAAGGCTGCGTATACTAATATGAACGGCAGCACAAATAGGTAGCCATAATTATTTATTCTTTGTTGTATTCCACTTTGCTTTTTCACAAATCCTCCTAAACAACACCATGTAAAGCTCTTTTTTTTGCGTTCCAAGTGACCTCCATAGTTAAAAGTCACTTGTTGCTCATTTCGCACTTCGCTAACGCTCATCGTCCTCAAAAATTGCATATGGCAATTTTTTCCGGTCGACGCTACGCGGTGCTACAATCGCTAACGTATTTTTTTACATTACGCCACCATAACACAATACAAAAGAGTCGTAGTACCCTATTACGGATACTACGACTCTTGATATTTTTATGATTCAATTCCTAAAGTAGAAGTTACTTGAGATTTAAAATCTTCCAATGCTTCTTCTTTTGTTTTTTCACCATTTTGATATGATATAACTGCTTCATTAAAGATTTGTTCAATAGCTTGGTCTGTACCTTGTGTTAATTTTCCATCAACATCATCGGCCATTTCTACGAATGCTGCATAGTGATTTTGTCCACCTAAGAATGGTTCTGCAAAGTCATCTTTAATTTTTGATGTAACATTTGTATTTGATACAACATCTCCAGAAGCTAAAGCATATGTTTCTAGGTATGTATCGTCTGTTGCAAGATATTTAATGTATTCTTTTGCAAGGTCGGCTTGCTTTGTGTCTTTCCATGCTGCAATCCATGTTCCACCCCATCGGTAAGGTGCAGGACCTGGAATCATTGCCCAGTCGCCTGATGTATCAGGTGCATTTGTTTTTAATACATAGTGTAGACCCCATGTAGGAAGGAAGTAAGAAAATACTTCTACAGGATTTCCTTGCTCATCTTTTAAGTCGCCTTTCATACCAGCAAACCAACCTTCACTCCAAGAACCATGACGTCCTTCGTATCCTTCATCACGAAGAATTTTTGCCATTTCCATATATTCTTCCATTGCTGGATCTACTACAAGTTTACCATCTACAACCCAAGGATCTTTTCTAGCACCCTTAAAAGGATACAAAATATCACCAACAGATGCAGCTAATACACATGCTCCATCTGATTCAGTTTTTAATAGTTCAGCTGTTTCTAATGTTTTATCAAAATTTGCAAAGTATTCTTGTACAACTTCTGGATCATCTGTTCCTAAATATTCTTTTGCAAGACTTCTTCGGTAAAACATTGCTCCTGGTGTAACTTGCCAAGCAAGACCATACACTTTTCCATCATATGTAGCAACGTCTACAGTATAAGGTACAACTTTGTCCTTTACTTCTTCATATACATCAGTAATATCTAATAAAAGACCTGATTCAATATACTTTCTAACAAATGCATCTTCCAATGCGAATACATCAGGTGTTCCTTGCCCTGAAGCTAAAACTGGATCTAATTTGTTTGTAAACTGATCCGTAGGTGTCATTGAAAATTCTAGTTCAACATCAGCATGTGTTGGTGCATAGTATGTTTCTGACATACTTTGTAACTCATCGGTAAATGACCACACAACTAATTTTTTTTCAGTTGGTGTTTCTTCTTGTTTTGAACAAGCAGACAACAATACTGTAGCTGCTAGTGCAAATAGCAATACTTTTTTCATAAAATCTCCTCATGTGTTAAAACACAATTTTTATTAATTGCTTTAGGCAATCGGTTGCTTAATAATAACCTTGCTTATATGATTTGTCAACCCATAATGCACATGTTTCTAGGAAAAAATTACAATATTTTTATATTTTTTTTGAATTTTATTAAAAAAAATCTATATATTTTACATTTTATTCATAAAACATAAAAAAAAGTTTGACACGCAAGCATTTTATGAATATAATAAGTTTATAAAAAGCAATCGATTACTTTATAAAGATTGTAATAAGGATGTACGTAATGAGTTTTAAAAATAGGGCTAAACAATTAGTTAGTAACATGACACTTGATGAAAAACTAAGTCAAATGAAATATAATGCACCTGCCATAGATAGATTGGGAGTACCTGCGTATAACTGGTGGAACGAGTGCTTGCATGGAGTTGCGCGCTCAGGAACAGCAACAGTATTTCCTCAAGCAATTGCAATGGCTGCAAGTTTTAACACAGATTTAATGTTTGAAGTTGCAAGCGCCATTTCAGATGAGGTGAGAGCAAAATATAATGAGTATAAAAAATTTGGAGATACACTTATTTACCAAGGTCTTACCTGTTGGTCTCCAAACATTAATATTTTTAGAGACCCACGTTGGGGTCGAGGGCACGAAACATACGGTGAAGATCCATTTTTAACAGGGAACATGGGAGTTGCCTTTATTAAAGGTATACAAGGAAATGGGAAATATCGAAAAACTGATGCGACAATTAAGCATTATGCAGTTCATTCTGGTCCAGAACATGGAAGGCATAGCTTTGATGCAAAGGCATCAGAAAAAGATATGAGAGAAACGTATCTTTGGGCATTTAAATATTGCATTGACAATGCAGATCCTTCTGCTGTTATGGGTGCATATAACAGGGTAAACGGAGAGCCTGCTTGTGCAAGCAAAACACTTCTTTTAGATATTCTTTATGGAGAGTTTAGTTTTGATGGCTACGTTGTCTCAGACTGCGGTGCAATTAGTGACATAAATAAACACCATAAAATTACAAACGACGAAGCAGAAAGTGCAGCGCTTGCAGTTAATAACGGATGTCAATTAAACTGCGGAAAAGCATACGAGTGGTTATCAGAAGCATACAAGCGAGGATTAATAACTGAAGAAACAATAACAAACGCTGTGGAAAAATTGTTTACTGCACGTTTTAGGCTTGGTATGTTCGACCCAGATTGCGAGTATGATGCAATTCCGTACACCGTGATGGAATGTAAAAAGCATAGAGATTTAAACCTAAAGATGGCTGAAGAAAGCATCGTATTATTAAAAAATGATGGTATTCTCCCTATAAAGGAAAAATCAAATATTAAAACTATTGCAGTAATTGGTCCTAATGCTCAAGCTGTTACACCCCTACTCGCAAATTACAACGGAACCCCTTCTCGCCTTACAACTTTTCTAAAAGGCATTCAAGACATTTCAGATGAAATGGATATTGATGTTTTATATGCACGTGGCTGTGACATTAAGAACGCTGAAATACATCAATGGGCAGAACAACCAGAGAGAGAAGCGTTAATTGCGGCAAAAAAGGCAGATGTAATTATACTATGCATGGGTTTAAATCCTGAAATGGAAGGTGAAGAAGGAGACGCATACAATGGTGATTTAAGCGGTGATAAGTGGGATATTGAGTTTCCTAAAAGCCAAAAAAAACTATACGAAGCGGTAAAAACTGTAGCACAAGAAAAAAATACTCCAATGATTTATGTAAGCTGCACAGGAAGTGCAATGAATTTATGCGACCAAGACAAAAATTGTGCTGCTGTTATTCAAGCATTTTATCCTGGTGCAGAAGGTGGAAAAGCACTTGCAAACATTCTTTTTGGAAAAGTTTCTCCTAGTGCTAGATTACCAGTTACATTTTATAAAAGCACCGATGATTTGCCCCCGTTTGAAGACTATTCTATGGAAAATAGAACATATAAATTTTTTAAAGGTGAAGCTTTGTATCCCTTTGGACATGGACTATGTTATTCTGATATAATAGAAACATGGTCAGATGAAGGCAATGTTGTTGAATTATCCAATAAAGGTCCTTATGATGTCTACTATAGTATACTGAAATATGAGTATATTCCACATAAAAACTTATGTGGGTTTAAAAAAGTAATGTTAAAAGCCGGAGAAAGCAAAAAAATTGCTTTTTTATAGGAGCATTAATGAAATGCTTCATGCAAATAGGCATTCTGCATTTCATTTACAAGTTTGCGTTGCAAACTCGATATTTTATGTTTTCACTCACAGTGAAAACAGTCTAAAAGTCAAGTTCAAAAACTGATGTTTTTTTCTCTTGACTTTTATAGGAGCATTAATGAAATGCCTCATGCAAACAGGCATTCTGCATTTCATTTACAAGTTTGCGTTGCAAACTCGATATTTTATGTTTTCACTCACAGTGAAAACAGTCTAAAAGTCAAGTTCAAAAACTGATGTTTTTTTCTCTTGACTTTTATAGGAGGATATATGGCATTTCCACAAAATTTTACATGGGGAGCAGCAACTGCAAGCTTTCAAATTGAAGGTGCAGCTTATGAAGACGGTAAATCATTATCTACTTGGGATGTTTTTTGTAAAACACCAGGAAAGGTTTTTGACGGACACACAGGAGATACTGCTTGTGACCACTACCATAGATACCAAGAGGATGTTGATATTATGGCAAACCTTGGCTTAAATGCCTATAGATTTTCTTTTGCATGGCCAAGAGTTATTCCAAATGGCACAGGCGAAGTAAATCAAAAAGGAATTGACTTTTATAATAAACTTATTGATTCATTACTTGAAAAAAATATTACGCCTTTTGCAACTCTTTTTCACTGGGATATGCCTTATTCAACCTATCAACGTGGAGGATTTTTAAATCCTGAAAGTGTTGATTGGTTTGCAGAATATGCAGCAGTAATTGGAAAAAACTTTGGTGACAGAGTTACAAACTTTTTTACCTTTAATGAACCTCAATGTACTACAAGTTTGGGTTATGAAAGTGGTATTCATGCTCCTGGGTTAAAAATGCCAAGAAGAGACATAATGCAAATGGCTCATAATATTCTTATGGCACATGGGAAGGCAGTACAAGCACTACGAGCAAATTCTCAAAAAGAAATAAAGGTAGGTATGGCACCAACTTGTGCTGCTCACTACCCTGCTACAAACAGCAAAGAAGATATTGATGCTTGTTTACAAGCTCAGCTCGATATTGTTCATGATTATAATAGCAGGGATTTTAATGCATTTTGTTTATCGTATTGGAACGATGCAATGTACTTAGGCGATTATCCAAAAAAAGCATATGAACTTTTCGCTGAGGACATGCCAGTAATAGGTGCAAATGACTTTAAACTTATAACTGAAAAAGTTGACTTTCATGGGCATAACATCTATAATGGTAGAATAGTTGAATCAGATGGTAACGGTGGATACCAATTTGTTACCAGAAAACCTGGGTATGCAAGAACGGCATTAAATTGGCCTGTAACACCAGAAAGTTTATTGTGGCTTCCAAAACTTATTACAGAACGTTATAATAAACCAATCTACATTACAGAGAACGGACTATCAAATACTGACTCAGTTAGCTTAGATGGAAAAGTTCACGACCCACAAAGAATTGATTTTTTACATCGCTACTTAAAGGAACTTTCAAGAGCTTGCGACGAAGGAGCAAATATTCAAGGCTATTTCCAATGGTCTCTGCTAGACAATTTTGAGTGGCATTCTGGCTATAGCGAAAGATTTGGGCTTGTGCATGTAGATTATGA
>CAZUPJ010000058.1:0-8461 GCA_964622185.1 uncultured Treponemataceae bacterium | reverse complement strand
TAAAACTTGCAGATGAAGCATACTGTATTGGACCTGCTCCCTCTTCAAAAAGTTATCTAATTCCACAAAATTATATTGCAGTAGCATTAAAGACTAATTGCGAAGCAATTCATCCTGGTGTTGGCTTTTTATCCGAAAACGCAAACTTTGCTCAAGCAGTAGAAGATGCAGGAATTTTTTGGATTGGACCAAATGCTGACATAATCAATATGCTCGGCGATAAGGTGCAAGCGAGAGCCACAGCACTTAAAGCAGGTCTACCAGTTACACCAGGCTCAGATGGTGCAATTGCAGATCCTCAAGCAGGTATAGAGGTTGCAAAAAAATGTGGGCTCCCTGTTATTATCAAAGCTGCTTCCGGTGGTGGTGGTAAGGGAATGCGCATTGTATGGAAAGAAGAAGACTTAGCCGAAAATTTAACCATTGCGTCAAGTGAAGCATTAGCTAACTTTGCGGATGGAACTGTTTATATTGAAAAATACCTTGTTGACCCATGTCACGTTGAACTTCAAGTTATTGGGAACGGAAAAGGGAAAGTTGCAATTTTAGGTGAAAGAGACTGTTCAGTTCAAAGAAATCACCAAAAATTGCTTGAAGAAAGCCCTTCTCCAGTTGTAACAGATGATATGAGACAACGAATGCACGAAGGGGCAACAAATCTTTTTGCAAACCTAAAATATCGTGGAGCGGGAACAATTGAGTTCTTAGTTTCTAACGGAGAGTTCTACTTCATGGAAGTAAATGCTCGTATCCAAGTTGAACACCCAGTATCAGAGCTTGTGACGGGAACAGACCTTATACGTGAACAAATTGCAGTTTGTGTAGGCGAAAACATGAAAATTCCAGCAGGAAGCATGCCTTTAAATGGACATGCAATTGAAGCACGTATTAATGCACGATCTCCTGGAACTGTAAATTTTTTACATGTACCTGGTGGGGCTGGAATACGTTGGGACAGCTTTTTGTATCAAGGATACAAAGTTCTTCCACATTACGATTCAATGCTTGCAAAGCTTATTGTACATGATAAAGACAGGGACAGTGCCATTAAACGCTTAATTGGTGCATTACAAGAGCTTAAAGTAGATGGTGTTCCAACAAACATCGAAGAACAAATCGAAATTTTAAGCACAAAACAATTTCAATCAGGAAAGTTCGGTACTGGATTGTACGCAGAACTATATCCAAACAATTAAAGGACGGAGGAAAAAATGGACTGTCCAAAATGTAAAGAACAAATAGCCGACGAAATATTTGTTGAAAATCTTATGACATGTATAAAATGTGGTCATCACATTCGAATGGATGCACGAGAGCGCATTACATACCTTGCAGATGAAGGTACTTTCGTTGAGCTTTATGAATCAATAAAAACTGTAAACCCAATCGATATGGAAGGTTACGAAGATAAAATATCTGCAGCAACTAAAAAAACATCTCTTAATGAGGCTGTTATTACTGGTGAATGTAAAATTAAAAACAGAAAAGCTCTTTTAGGCATAATGTCATTCCATTTTTTAGGCGGCTCAATGGGTTCTGTAGTAGGTGAAAAACTTACTCGCCTTATGTTAAAAGGGGCAAAAGAAAAAACTCCTGTTATTGTATACGCAACTTCTGGTGGAGCTCGTATGCATGAAGGTCTTTTTTCGCTTATGCAAATGGCAAAAACTTCAAGTGCCGCAGCAGAACTTGATAATGCAGGAGTACCTTTCTTTGTAATGCTTTGTGACCCGACAACAGGTGGTGTAACTGCAAGTTTTGCAATGCTTGGTGATATTATTGCAGCAGAGCCTGGAGCACTTATTGGATTTGCAGGCCCAAGAGTTATTGAAGGGACTATAAGTCAAAAGCTTCCTGAAGGTTTTCAAACAGCAGAATTTCAGCTACAAAAAGGCTTTGTAGACTGTATCGTACCAAGAAATGAACAAAGAAGTTTTTGGGCAAAAATGATTGATGCTCATTCAGGCAACTAGTAGAAAGGAGAAAAAAATGGAACAAAATATTTTAGACAGCCTTAATGCTATTGCACAAAAAACAGGGCTTGATATTTCAAAAGAATTACAAACAATTACAGAAAAGTTAAACAATAATCATCATGCGGCACAAACATGGAGACATGTTGAACTTGCTCGCCACTCAGACCGTCCAAGAGCACTTGATTATATCGATATGATTATCGACGACTTTGTAGAGCTACATGGAGACCGTTACTATGGTGATGACATGGCACTCATTGGAGGCATTGGTTTTTTAGATGGAATGCCTGTAACGGTTATCGGAAATCAAAAAGGGCGAAATCTTCGGGAAACAATCGACAGAAACGGTGGTATGGCAAATCCTGAAGGCTACAGAAAGGCACTCAGACTTGCCAAACAAGCCGAAAAATTTAAAAGGCCAATTATCACCTTTGTTGATACCCAAGGAGCTTTCCCTGGCCTTGGTGCAGAAGAACGTGGTATTGGCGAAGCTATTGCCGTAAACTTAAGAGAGTTTAGTCAGCTTAAAACACCTATTATTTGTGTTATTATTGGTGAAGGCGGCTCAGGGGGAGCCCTTGGTATTGGTGTAAGTGATAAAATTTACATGCTAGAAAATGCAATTTTCTCGGTAATTTCGCCAGAGGGTTGTGCTTCCATTTTGCTACGCGATTCTTCAAGAGCACAAGATGCAGCTGCCATGCTTAAAATTACTAGTAAAGACGTTATGAACATGAAAATGCTTCATGGAGTTATTGCAGAACCAGAAGATGGGGCACATACAAATCCTCAAATGGTTGCAACAGCAATACAAAAACAAATAATCAAAGATATTAAAGAACTTAAAAAGCATCGAGGCGAAGTTTTGGTTCGTTATAGAAACCAAAAAATTAGAAGCATTGGACATTATACCGAGTAAGAAAGTAACAAAAAAAGGAATCTTGAAGATTCCTTTTTTGTGTCCTAGTGAAATATGTTAAATGAAAGACTAAGAGCGTTACGAGAATCTCGTGGAATAAACCAAAAAGAATTAGCAAAGAAGATTTATGTTTCAAAACAAAGCATGTCAAACTGGGAAAATGATAATATTCAACCATCGGTTGAAGTGCTTATGAGAATTGCAAACTTTTTTTCTGTTTCTACAGATTATTTATTAGGACTGGATGATAGAAAGTATATAGAAGTGTCGGATTTAACGGAAGAACAAGTTGCACATATACAACTCATTATTGATGATATTAGTAAAAAGTAATTTAAAATAAAAAAGCACTTCAAAACGAAGTGCTTTTTTATTTTACTTAGTCAATGTATTTGATTGCAATACCGTAGAATGTTGTTTCGGCTGAGAGAACAAACATTCCAGCAGTCATTGTTTCATTTTCTTCGTAAATGTTAATAACATCATCTGCACCTAATGCTTCAACTTCTCTTAAAAGATCTTGGTATGATCCTTCTACTGCGAGGCGACCTACAATTTCATAGTCTTTTTCAGCAAGAGGACTTACTAATTCAGGTGATGATACAGGAACAACTGTTGTACATCCTGCTAAAAGAGCCACAACAACCAAAGCTACTACAAAAAATAATGATTTTTTCATTATAATCTCCTTATTTTCCTTTTAGAAAAATAAAATTTTATATCCATACGGACACACATTAATTTTACAATTTTATTTATATTGTGTCAATGGATATTTGACGAATAGTTGTTTTTTTGTGATGAAACGTCTTTGTGGAATAAATTTAAAATAAAAAAGCCCTGTTATGAAACAGGACTTTTTGCATAAAAAGGGTTTGTTATATTTTTTTAGTAATATAACCGCTTCTTAAGCAGCGTGTACACATTTTTACAGTAAATGTTGTTCCACCAATTTCAGTTTTAACACCGATAATGTTGGGTTTCCAAGTACGACGTGTATGATTGTAAGCTTTACTTACTCTGTTTCCGCTTAATGAGCCTTTTCCGCAAATATCACATTTTCTTGACATAATAAAACCGCCTATAAAAATCAAAATAATCTATAACTGTGAGTTCACTATAATAACAAAAAACAAAAAAAGTGTCAATAACTAGACATTCTGTTTTCACTTTTTTATATAAAGAGTGCTGTTGGTTGCACTTTATTGATTATTATTCTTGCTATCATTTGACCTGCGCCTTTGCTTTTCTTCGTACATCATTTTATCAGCCTTTTCTAAGGCAGCACTAATTGTGGGGGCATCTTTTGGGTAGCAAGCATATCCTACAGAAGAGGATATGTAAATTTCTAAATCATCAATGTAAAAAACTTCCTCTGTAAGAGCAACAATGCGATCCTTTACTTTTTTCGCATTTATTTCATCTAGTTCTTTGTCTATAATAAGTACAAACTCATCTCCTCCTATACGTACTTTTGCGGTTTCAAAATCAAATCTTTGTGACAGTCTTGATGCTAGAGCTATTAATAGTTTATCGCCTATTAGATGCCCATATGTATCATTTACTGGTTTAAACCTATTTAAGTCCATATAGAAAACTGTAAAAGCTTCTTTTTTGTGTTTATTTTCGCTGAGAATAAGCATATCTAATTTTTTTCTGTTGAATAGCTTTGTAAGTGGGTCTAAATATATTTGTTCATGTATTTTGAGCTGTCTTTTTTGTAATACTTTTATAAAAATAAAAAGAAAGGAGCAAAGACCAATAGCTTGGATAATAGTCTTTATAAAGAACATTGGAATTGCGTTTTTTTGTGATTGGCTATATAAATAAAAATCCCAAGTGCTGTCTGCAATTATTAACTCAATATGAAAAGCTTCATCATAATCAAAATTTTCAGAAACTAATAGAGGGATGTTTTCTCCGTTGTAGCTTGAATGAAGTGCATATTTGTAACCTAATCCTTCAAGGACTTTACCTTGAACTGCTTCAAGTGCTATAGACTTTGAGTCAAATACAACAGAAACAAAACCCCAAAAAACATCATCAATAGTAAATACAGGAGTGCGAACAGTTAATCCCATTTGACCGCTTTTCAATAACAATGGACCAGAAATCATAGACTCCGCTGTACGTTTTGAAGCATACGCACCTTCTTTTGTCCCTTCAAACTCAAAAACATTTAAACCCAAAACATTGTTGTTATCTTCTGTTGGTGGATATATCCATTTAACAACACCGTTTGGCATATATGAAACAGAAATAATTGTGTCATCATTAAACAAGTCAGCGGCTATATTATTATAGGTATCTTCTGTAAAAGCACTTTCTAAGTGGCGCACTATGCTTTCTAAAAGTATACCGCCTTCAAGACTTCTATTTATTGTATTTTCAATTCTTTCAGCAGATATCTGTATGTAAAGATTCATATGCTCGTTATGAGAGTTCTTATTATTATTCCAGGTTAAGCAAACAAAGAGCCCTCCTAGTATAAATAATAAAATAGCTATTTTATATCCTTTCATAAAGTATCCTTTTTTAATTACTTCTTTAAATGTATTATATGTAGTTTTTTCTTAAAGTGGTATTATTACAATTTGGCAGAATAAAATCTTTGCGAAATTTTATTTATCTTGTTTTTATGTAAACTGAAAACATACGATAAAGGTTACATTTTTTATATACTTTTATCTAAATACTATAAATTTATAACAGATTTTTATGTTTAATACATTCTTAAAGCTGTTTAATAATACATATGTTTTTTTCTATATTAAAGCAAAAAAGCATTGACAAGATTGCGTATGCGTATTACCATGGTAGTGAGGACACGTATGAGCAAAAAAACAATTGGAATTAAACAAGCAGATGGATCTTTTTATCCTATTATGTCTGATGGTGAACCTGCCAGTAAAACACTTGAGTTAACAACTGTTCGAGATGGTCAAACTGCAGTCAAAATAAATTTATATAAAAAATATGAAGAATCAGATGAACCTGAATATGTTGATACTTTATTAATTGAAAATCTTATACCCCATCAAAAAGAAGAACCTACTTTTAGCTTGTCCATAAATCTTGATGAGGATAATGTTCTCACTGCAGAAGTGCTAGATCCTGAAACAGGATCAAAATCCGATACTTCTGTTTCGCTGGTTACTCTTTCTGAAGCACAAATGACTGGCTCACAAGACTTTGCCCTAGCAGATGATACAGATATTTTTGATGAAAAAAGTGATGCTTTTCCAGACTCTGACGAAAGTTCAGATTTATTCAATGCACTTGCAGATTTTGATGACGAAGAAAGCACTAACGATGTTACGTTTTCAGATTCTGATGATATTTTTAGTGATTCTGTTACAGAAACAGGCGATGAAGCAATGGATGACTTTAGCACCGACTCCCTTAGTTTAGGGGGAGATGATTTTAGCTTTACAGAAAGCGGTGACGATATCTTTGAAGGAAGTGAAAGTACTGAAGAAGCCGCAATGGACAGTTTTGATCCAGACTCCCTTAGTTTAGAAGGGGATGATTTTAGCTTTACAGAAAGCAATGACGATATCTTTGAAGGAAGTGAAAGTACTGAAGAAGCCGCAATGGACAGTTTTGATCCAGACTCCCTTAGTTTAGAAGGGGATGATTTTAGCTTTACAGAAAGCGGTGACGATATCTTTGAAGGAAGTGAAAATACTGAAGAAGCCGCAATGGACAGTTTTGATCCAGACTCCCTTAGTTTAGGGGGAGATGATTTTAATTTTACAGAAAGCGGTGACGATATCTTTGAAGGAAGTGAAAGTACTGAAGAAATAGCAAAGGATGACTTTAACACAGATTCTTTGAGCTTGGATGATGACGTTTTTGAGTTCCCTGAAAATAGAGAATTAATAGATGATACAATTATCCCTGATCCAGCTGTAAATGATTTTTCAGAAAACTCAATAGGTTTAGGAGAAGATGACTTTTCTTTAGCAGATACTAGTGGAGAAACAGAAACAAGCGATGATTTCTCGATGGATACAGATGATCTTTCAGACATGTCATTAGATATGGATGATACGTTCGCAAGTGAAACAAATGATTTTTCAGAAGAAGCAACAGAGGCGAGCGATGATTTCTCGATGGGTACAGATGACTTTTCAGACATGTCATTAGATATGGAAGATACGTTCGCAAGTGAAACAAATGATTTTACAGAAGAAGCAACAGAGGCGAGCGATGATTTTTCGATGGGTACAGATGACTTTTCAGACATGTCATTAGATATGGATGATACATTCACAAGTGAAACAAATGATTTTTCAGAAGAAGCAACAGAAACGAGCGATGATTTTTCGATGGATACAGACGACTTTTCAGACATGTCATTAGATATGGATGACGATTTTGGTTCTTCTGATTTAAGTGCAGATTCGTTGGATATGAGTGATGATTTTGGTTCTGGCTCTCTGGATATGAGCGGCGATTTTAACTTAGATTCAGACACAACTATAGCGGAAACAGATTCTTCTTTTTCAATAGATGATGATTTTGACGATTCATTTGATAATACCGCTTTTTCAAATACCGAAGAAACAATATTTGCAAGTAACACAACAGACGACATTCAATATGCCGATTATGGAGCACAAGACTCTTTCCAAGAAACAGAAGAAATGGCTTCTTCGTTTGTGCCTCCTTTATATGATGAAAAATTAAAAGACGATATAGAAAAACGAAGGTCTCGAAAAAAATATCCTATTGCAATGATTGTTTGCGTTCTTTGTACCATAATTTGTATTATAGCAGTTATTTTAGCCTTTGCTTTTGGTTCTTGGCCTAGTGAAAGTGGAGCTGTTGTAAATAATGTTGTTACCGTTGAACCGCCTCAAGTGTTTGAACAAGAGCGAATGGAAGATATAAAGGAGGGGAAGGATGTTCCTCCTCCTGCACCAGAAGAAAATACTATAGAAATTGTTATTGAAGAAGAAGTTGTGCCTGTAAAGCCAGCACCAGCTCCTGAAAAACAAAGTATTATGCACCTTGTTCGCTGGGGAGATACTTTGTGGGATTTAAGTGACACCTATTATCGCAATCCTTGGTTGTATCCTATTATTGCGGATAAAAATGCTCTTAAAAATCCCGATCATATTATTGCAGGAACACAAATAGAAATTCCACCACAATAATATTGACTTTTAGACTATGAAAAAAATTATTATATTCCTTTTCTTTTTTGCTGTAATAGTTCTTTTATGTTCCTGTGTAAAAGAAGATACAGCAGAATTAAGCGAAAAATATTTTCAAGGATTAGATTCTCTTGCAGCAGAAAAAAAAGAGGAAGCTATTGCCTTCTTTTTAGAAGCCAAGGGAAAAAATTTTGACACAATAAGTTTTTTTGCACTCGAACAACTTCTTCCTCTTTTATACGAAAAAAAGAATTTTAGTCAAATGTTAGAATTAACGCAAGATTATTTTAATACAAACTTAGAAGAATACAAAAATTACTATACTACAGAAAAAAATTTTGTTACGCACTTTCAAATTTTAGCAATGCTTCAACAAAATAATAAAGAAGTGTCGCAAAACATTG
>CAZUPJ010000057.1:0-8511 GCA_964622185.1 uncultured Treponemataceae bacterium | reverse complement strand
ATGAGAAATCCTCAAAAGGTAATTCCAGGTCGTGTAGCTTTCCGCTTATACGATACTTTTGGATTCCCTATTGAATTAACTGAAGAACTTGCAGGTGAAAACGGATTTACTGTTGACAGAGAAGCTTTTGAAGAAGCTTTTAAAAAGCATCAAGAACTGTCAAGAGCAGGGAGCGAACAAGCGTTTAAAGGTGGTTTGGCAGATCATTCAGAACAAACTACAAAGTATCACACCGCAACGCACCTATTGCACCAAGCATTAACCGATGTATTAGGTCAAGGGGTTGCTCAAAAAGGCTCAAATATTACAGCAGAAAGAATGCGTTTTGACTTTACACATCCTCAACCAATGACAAAAGAAGAAGTTCAAAAAGTTGAAGACATTGTAAATGAAATGATTAAGGCAAACCTTCCGGTAACAATGGAAGTAATGGATATTGAAGATGCAAAAAAAACAGGTGCAAAAGCGTTGTTCGGAGAAAAGTATGAGCAAAAAGTAAAAGTGTATTCTGTTGGCAACTTTTCAAAAGAAGTTTGTGGTGGACCTCATGTTGAATCAACAGGTTCAATCGGAACATTTAAAATACAAAAAGAACAATCATCTTCTGCAGGAGTCCGTCGGATTCGGGCAGTTATTAGCTAATTTTTGTAACAATATATTTTTGATTGTTTTAACCACTATTCCGAGGCGAAAGTGGATGCATATAAACAAAGTGAGTATAAGGAAGAGAAACATGAAACGATTATTAATGGTATTTTTTGTAACTGCAATGATGTTATCATCAGTGGTTGCACAAAATGATTTACAACCTCTTGTAACAGTAAAATTACATAAAACAGAGTCTATTACACTCCGACAACTAAAAGAAAGAGTTGCTACATATCAAAAACAAACAGGCGTTGAATCTTTTACGGTAGAGCAAAAGAGAGAAATTTTAGATTCTATTATTGATGAAAAATTAGTTGTCCAAGCGGCAACTAAAGCAGGAATTAATATTACAGATTCTATGGTAGATCAAGCTTTTTTACAATCAATTTCAGCACAAGTAGGTTCTAATATTACAGAGGTACAGTTTGCTGAAATTATACGTTCACAAAGTGGAATGTCTCTCGATGAATACTTCCAAATGCAAGTTGGAATGGATTTAGATGAGTATAAAGACTATTTTAAATCTCAACTCATAGCACAGCAATACGTTTTGTCAATAAAGCAAGCAGAGCTTCAACAAAATTCCGTTGTAACCGATGCCGAAATTAGATCTTTCTTTGAAATAAATAAGTCTTCCTTTGTGCAAAATGATATTTTAAAACTCTTTTTAGTTGTTGTACCAAAAAGCAATGATCCTTCAGCAGCAAAAAAATTGGCTGGCGAACTACACAGCGAGCTAAAATCAGGAAAAACAACAAATGCAGAGTTGCAATTGCGAATGCAACAACCAAACGCAGGTTTTCAAGCAGGTGATATGTATTTAAGCAAGGGTACACTTGCAGCACAACAATTAGGAATGGACTATGAAACTTTACTTACGTTGTTTACTCGAAATGAAGGCCATTTTGATGATGTAACTGAAACACAAGCAGACTTTCAATTCTATGTTGTTCAAGAAAAATATGATGCTAAATTATTAAGTCTTGACGATGTTGTTCAACCTGATACTACGGTAACAGTGTATGAATATATTCGCTCTCAATTATCACAACAAAAGCAAGCAGATGTTTTTTCAACAGCAGTTCAAGAAGTAACTGATTCTTTAAGAACAAGTACTAACTACCAAATGTTAAAAACAGATTCAGCTCTTAACACACTTTTGGATTGGTAAACGTATGGGACGACGAAAGGGACGGATTTTAGCCTTCCAAGCTTTATATGCATGGGAAGCAGGAGCAGTAGATACTGCAAATATATTAACATTCTCGTGGGCAAACCCGACCCTTTTAGAAAGACTTGGCGAAGAAGGATTAACCTTTTCTCGGATTATTGTTCAAGGAACGCTTGATAACTTATCAGAAATTGATGAAAAGATTAAGGGCAATTTGGAAAACTGGGATTTTTCACGTCTGAACAAAGTTGATTTAGCAATTTTGAGAACAAGTGTTTACGCTCTTTTATATCAAAAAGATATACATCCCTCTATCACTATTGACGAAGCAATACAAATTTCACAGGAATTTGGGTCTGATGATTCTTTCAGATTTATAAATGGTATTTTAGGGACAATTCATGCAAAAAATAGTAGTGATCCTAATGCATCGGAAAATCAAAACTAACGTATCTTTATGAGTGCTTTTAACTTTCGTAAAAGACTTAGTGTTTATTTCTTATTTTTTGTTTTCCTAGCTTTTTTATTTTCATCCTGTACACGTTCAGTGGGTATTTCGATTGATGAAAGATTGTCAGAAGTTGATGCCTTAATTCAACTTTCCGACTACGATGAAGCATGGTCTTTATTAAAAAAAATTGCAAAATCTATTCATGGGTCATATGAAACACTTGGAGTTGTGAGGCGTGCCTTATTGCTTCAAAAAGAAGATTTTGCAAAAGATTTACTAATTGACGCTCTAGGCAGCTCCCCCGAAAATCAAGAGCTTATTGCAGTATATACACATATGCTTCTTTCTGAAAAAGACTACGAAACAGCCCTTAAATACGCACCATTACTGGAAGACGGGTCTTATGGGTCACTGTATTCTGAATTACGCTTTATTATAGATACCAATGAAATAAAGAAAATTAATTCAGAAAAGCAAAAAGGTGAAGAACATGATACACTGAATTATTACTCAGAAAACTACATACAAGCCTATATTGATATAGCAAAGTCAACAGACAATCCCGATTATTTACGAAATGTAGCACTTGTGTACGCACTACAAGGAAATATGAAAACAGCATATTCCTTTCATCCAAAAAATATAACAACATATGAAAAACCTTGGTTTTGGGCTCAAATTAGCTACGATGCACATGAGTTTTATCAAGTATTATCTGACTTAGATGAATTTGAGCTTACTAGTGCAGAAATGGCTCTGTTAGCCGACACATACGTACATCTAGGTCTTTTTGAGAATGCCCAACAAGTTTGGCATGAATCTACCACTGTTTTTTTGCATGAAAATCCTATTGCATGGCACAATACAGCACTGTATTATCAAAACGTCGGCGAACAAAAAAAAGCAAACGATACAATTCTTCATTTGGTTAATGCATTCCCAAACTATGTTGAAGGGCTTGCAGCCTATAGTAAATTTAGCTTAAACAAAACGATTCCCCTAACAGAATCAATTTTTTCACCATTGTTAGAAGAACGTGGGTTAAAAACAATACAAATGGAAAACAATGAAACAATTCCACTTTTAGATGCAAGAGATGCGCTTTTCCGCATCGAGGATGCAATACTAAGTGCAAATGAACATGAAAAAATGAATCTAATCATAGAGAGATTAAAACTTACGTGGCAAATATCTACCGATATAATACCTTCACAGCAAAAAGTTGCAGATGTATGGAGACTTTTAGAAGAAAATGTACTTGACCCGTATGGATACCCCACTACCTTAATTCAATACGCAGTATGGTTTTTTTTGACACAAGGAATGATTGAAGAAGCAGATGCACTGTTTACAACACATTGTACCTCACTTTACGAAACACAAATTGATAAAACCCTAGGCTACACTAAAACGCCTGTTGAAGGCATGAAAAAGTGGGAATATGAATATGGCGCGTACATTGCCTTAAAGCAAAACAGATTTCTAGATGCGCAAAATTGGTATTCAGCATTAATTCCTCAAAACATAGTTCTTGTAACAACCTCAATACCTGCGGTATTAAATTTTGCAATGCTATGCGATACACTTGGTAAACGTTCGACGGCACTATCTTTATACGAACAAATAACACCTTTTGTACGTAATTCTGATACAAAAGCAGACATTTTCTACAGATTAGCACTTTTACAGCAAGAAGCAGGGGAAACTCAAAAAGCACGAATATCTCTTGAAGAAGCACTAACTATTGACCCTAACCACGCAGAGTCACGTTTATTGTTAAAACAACGTATAAAATAGTTACAAGTCAAAACACCTTAAATATTTTATAAAACACAGAATTTGAAAGATAAAAAATTTATTTAACACAGAGATGTGACATTTATTGATAGTCAAAATTAGAAATCAATATGCTCTTGAAAAAAATTGCATACCACAGTATAGTATATATATGGAAGCAGAACAAAAAATTGCACTTGAAAACCTACTTAATAAAACATCCTCATGGGCATACGGACGCCCAATAGAAAAAATTTCCATATGTATCGACCCAACACAAGAGAAGCATGTAGAGAGCGATACAAAAACAGCGAATACAAAAACTATTGAGACCATAGCTCGAAAAATAGCATCATGTACAAGATGTGATTTACACAAAACACGCATAAAGACGGTTCCAGGTGTTGGTGTAACAAACCCACTTGTTTTAGTAATTGGCGAAGGACCAGGGCAAGACGAAGATAATCAAGGATTTCCCTTTGTTGGACCTGCAGGACAACTTTTAGATAAAATGCTTGCATCCATTCAATTGTCGAGACATATAAATTGCTTTATAGCAAATATAGTAAAATGTAGACCACCCCACAACAGAGACCCATTACAATCTGAAACAGATGCCTGTGCATCTTTTTTACAGGCACAAATAACACTTTTAAAACCAAAAATGATTTTAGCAGTAGGACGCATTGCGGCACAAAATCTCTTGCAAACAACCGATGGTATGGGCAGGCTTCACGGAATTTTTTTTGAATACCCCCAAACGACACAAGAAGAACAACAAGCAATCCCCTTTATGGCAACATATCACCCAAGTGCCCTATTACGAGATGCAACATATAAAAAACCAACATGGGAAGATTTAAAACTTTTTAAAAGTCGCTTGGAGGAAATTTCTCCAGGGTATGACTCAGTATTTAGTGCTCATTCCCAAGGATAATTAATGAGCAAAAAAATCTATGTTGAAACTTTTTTAAACATACCATTGTCTCAGTCATTTTTTTATATTGCAAAAGGTGAAGACAACTTAAAGGTTGGAATGCGTCTTGAAGTACCTTTAGGGAAAAGAAAAATGACTGCCTTTGCAGTAGCAATATTTGACACGCTTCCGAAAGCAATAGATTTTCCAGAAGAAAAATTAAAATCAATAAATCGCATTGTTGATAAAGAGTCTATTTTTACAGAGGAGCAGGTACAACTTGCCTTATGGATGGAAAAGTATTATTTATGCTCACGTGGCGAAGCTCTAAGTACTATGCTTCCTTCTGGAAGAAGAGAAAAAGCATTGTCTACAACTTTGGCTGGAGATGAAGAAACATATTCAGAACATATTCTTTCTGAGGAGCAACAAAAAGCTGTAGAGGACATTTTGTATGCAAGTAATCATCCATCCCAAAAATCAAACATTCATTATTTATATGGGTCAACAGGGTCAGGAAAAACTGAAGTATTTTTAAGAGTGGCTCAAGAAATGTTACAACAGGGAAAAGGAATTATTTACCTTGTCCCCGAAATAGGCTTAACACATCAAGTAATCGAATCTGTAATAATACGATTTGGAGAAACGGTCGCAATACTTCATTCTGGATTAACAGGTAGCCAAAGACTTGAACAATGGAGACGAATCTTAAATAAAAAAGCACGAATTGTAATTGGTGCAAGAAGTGCAATTTTTGCTCCTGTTCCAGAACTTGGGTTAATAATAATTGACGAAGAACATGATGGATCATATAAATCAAATAATTCGCCTCGATATTCAGCTAGGCAAATTGCAATGCGACGTTGCAATGATTTAAATATTCCTCTTATTATGGGAAGTGCAACACCATCGATTGAGGCGTGGCAGCAAATACAAAAAGGTGCAATAACAAAGCATATACTTACAAAAAGACTTTCAGGAGGAAAACCACCAAACATTGAAATAATTCACTTAGGGAATGGGAGTGAAGAATCAAAAACAAACGGTTGCATTTCTAAAAAACTTGAAGACGAAATGAGAGAAACCCTTCAAAATGGAAAACAAGTAATTTTATTCTTAAACAGAAGAGGATTTACCCATTTTTTTAAATGTAATTCATGTTCAAATGATTTAAAATGTAAAAACTGTTCGGTGTCTCTCACCTACCATAAGCACGAGGGACTTCTAAGATGCCACTATTGTGGTTGGTCAATTCACCCACCACAATCGTGCCCTGAATGTAATTCGCTTGATATTATATATGCAGGATTTGGAACAGAGTTCATAGAAGAAGAAGTAAAACAAAAATTCCCCTTATACTCTGTTGCACGAGTTGACACAGATACTCTCTTAAAAGATAACAATTTACAACAAGTTCTTAAAGACTTCAAGGATGAAAAAATAAACATTTTACTTGGCACACAGATAGTTGCTAAAGGACTAAATTTCCCAAATGTGCGCCTTGTAGGCGTAGTGCTTGCAGACACAGGTTTACACCTTCCAGACTTTAGATCTGCAGAAAGAATATTTTCTCTTATTGTACAAGTGGCAGGACGAGCTGGAAGATTTTTCCCTGATGGACATGTTGTAGTGCAAACGTATAACCCCGACAGAAGTGCTATCCAATATGCATGTAACGGAGATCTTGAAGGTTTTTATAATAAGGAGCTACAATTCAGAGAAATGACACGCTTTCCTCCATACAGTCGTCTCTTAAGGCTAGTTTTTAGAAGTGCAAATGAACACCAATCAAAAATTGCTACAGAACAAGCCTTTACGCTCATTTCGCACATAGCAAGCGTACATAATGAAAACATAGATTTATTAGGTCCTAGTGAGTGCCCTTTAGCAAAGATCGCAGCAAACTATCGAAATCAAATACTACTGAGAGCTGAAAGCATTGCTCCTTTACAACGTGTTTGCTCTGCTTTTCAAAAAAATTGTAAAAATTTCTCAAATGTATATATAGAAGTTGACGTAGACCCTATAAGCCTGTTATAATTAGAATTATTGAGAAGTCTATTACTTTTCCAACATCCCGTCGTGTTTAAAATGAATACTTTAGTGGTTTACTTTTAAACACCGAAAATAAAACTGGAGAAACTGTTGAAACAATAAACTCTTTCAACAATACAAAATAAATATGAGTACACAAATGACACAAAGTTTAGAAGATTATTTAGAAGCAGTAGGAAACCTTGCCCAAAATGGAGCAATTCCCCGAGTTAAAGACATAGCGAAAGTACTAGGACTTTCAAAGCCATCTGTCCATATAGCCTTGCATCTTTTAGAGGATCATGGCATGATTATTCATGAGCCGTATAAAGATATTATTATTACTGAAAAAGGTAGAGAAAAATACAAAGAGATTAAAGCTAAACATGATATGCTCAGTATTTTTTTACAAAAAGTAGTGGGTGTATCACAAGAAATAGCCGAAAAAGATGCGTGCCAAATGGAACATATTTTAAGTGAAGAAACACTTGATAAAATAAAAAAAATATTAAACTAATATATTATTTATACTTGTATAAATAATATATTACTGGTATCATTTTGTATGAGTGTTACATACCATACAAACTTAGAAAAATTTGGTTACGAGTTTATAACTGAAAATTATATCCCAAGCGGAAAAGATGAATACTATATCCGAAATGAGCAAAATCATGTAAAATCATGGAAACACCTTACCAAAGAACAAATACATGAATTAGAGCAAAACGGAAACAAAAGCAATAACTGGGAAGATGTTCTTGTTACAGATGTTTTCAACACAAAAGCCATATACAACTCGTCTTTTTATGGACTAGTACGAATAGGCAAAATTGAAAACGGTTTTCTGAAACACCATGACTTTTCAATTCCTGAAGGAATAACAGAGAGTTGCATAATATCATGCGATATAGGAGACCATATTGCTATTCATAACTGTCCTCATATCTCACACTATATTATTTCAGATTCAGCAATCTTATCTAGTATTGGAGAATTAAATGCTACAAACCATTGTAAAGCAGGTACTGGCATACTAAAGGAAGGGGAATCCGAAGACGTGAGAATTTGGATTGACACTTTAAATGAAGCTGGCGGCAGAAGCATACTTCCCTTTTATGATATGATCTGTGCTGATGCCTATTTGTGGACAACTTTTCGCGACGAAAAGGCTTTTATTGATTCCCTTTTCAATATTACACAAAATTCCTATGATACCCGCCGCGGTTCTTATGCAGTTATTGGCGAACAAGCAGTAATAAAAAATTGTCTTACTATAAAAGATACAAATATAGGTTCCTTTGCATATATAAAAGGTGCAAACAAAATTAAAAATGTTTCCATAAAATCTGATGAGGAAGAAATAACTCAAATAGGAGAAGGTGTAGAACTTGTAAACGGTATTGTTGGATATGGGTGCCATATATTCTACGGTTCAAAGGCTGTTAGATTTGTTATCGGAAACAATTGTAGTTTAAAATATGGAGCTCGGCTAATTCACTCTGTTTTAGGAGA
>CAZUPJ010000056.1:0-8573 GCA_964622185.1 uncultured Treponemataceae bacterium | reverse complement strand
TGACGAGCTCAAGAAAATGTACTCACATAAAAACAAAGAAGTACTTGGATCAGCTGGGAGCATGTAAATTACATAAAGCTCTAACTTAAAAGGGGTTGCCACTGGCAACCCCTTTTTGTATAATTTAATAAGATGCTATTTCACCTTTCTAAGCACCTTATTAGCAGTTATTGTGGCAATAATAATAATACAACAATAGGATATAACAACAAAAATCTGTATCCACATAGGTATTCCAAGAATATATACTACTTCAATAACAGAGGGCAAAAGAACACTAAGTATTAAAAAGAGTATAAGCATAGCACCAATTACTTGATAAACCCTTTTTGAATAACTGCTATCGAAAAAATTTTTATAATCATACAAAAACTCAATTGCTTTTTTTATTCCCCAAACCATACACAAATACACTAAAGGCTTTAAGAATAATATATACTCGTCATACGTAAGATTTTCATTGATAACTTTTGCAGGAAAACGGACAATAAAAAATCCTACGAGCAAGTAATAAAGATTGTACCATTTCAGAGAGAGCTTTTTTGTACACGCTAAAAGAAAAAAGACGTTTACACCAATTGGAATAAGTGACTCATGCAAAAAAGCATGCATAAAATTAGAAAAGAATGAATAACTACTTATGTTATATGCAGAAAAAAACATTAAATCAATAAAACTGTATAGGACTCCAATAAGAAAACCAAAGACCACACAAATTTTTCTATATGTAGCTTGTGAATCAGGGGTTAGTAAACTAAATAATACCAGTATAGGAAAAACTAAAATTAAAAAAACTGTCATACGTAACATTACCATAAAAAGAAAACTACAGCAAGAGGCATATTAAAAACAACATTCTCTTCTCCAAACAGGGAATTAGAAAACAGCCGTAAAAACAACTGCAAACTTACGCACAAAACCATATCCTACTTTCATAAACAAGATAGTACTTATAAGAATAATTTGCCAGTAGTTTTAGATATTTTACTGTAAAACTAGATATAAGTACTTTACATTATTACATATTTTATGATACAATAACAAACATGTTTTGAAAAAGCTGCAAACTTAATTCATTCGGGGAAATAAGGAAACAGCAAAAGGAGAATAGTTGGCGGATCAAAAAGACAAAGGATTACGAATTAATGAACAGATTCGTATCCGTGAGGTAAGACTCATTGATGATGAGGGTGAACAAAAAGGGATTGTTCCTACAGCAGAAGCTTTGGCAATGGCAAAGGAAAAAGAGCTAGACCTTGTAGAGGTAAGCCCAACAGCAAACCCACCTGTTTGTAAAATACTGGATTACGGCAAGTACCGTTTTGACATGGAAAAGAAATTAAGGGATTCCAAGAAAAAACAAAAATTGCTAAAACTAAAAGAAATCCGTATGCAACCTAAAATCGGATCCGGCGATTTAGACTTTAAATCGAAGCATGTGCAAGAATTCCTAAATGACGGGAACAAAGTGAAAGTAACTATCCGATTTAAAGGACGGGAACTAGCTCACACAGAACTTGGATTCGATGTTCTTAAGGAAGCACTTAAACGCCTTGATGAGAATACATATTCAATAGAGAAAGCACCAGCAATGGAAGGTCGATTTATGTCTATGACTCTTAATTCAAAGGTAAAAAAATAACGAGGTAAAAGTAACATGCCAAAAATGAAATCAAAAAGAAGCGCTGCAAAACGCTTTTCGCTGACAGCAACCGGCAAAGTAAAGTACAAGAAGATGAATCTTCGCCATATTTTGACAAAAAAAGCACAAAAGCGAAAAAGACAACTTCGTGCATCAGGTATTTTAAGTGAAGCAGATTCTAAAAAAATTAGAAAACAAATGTTGCCTTACGGCTAGTCAAGTAGGAGAATTAAGATGGCAAGAGCGATAGACGGAAGTAAACGTCTTAATAGACGAAAGAAAATTTTAAAATTAGCTAAGGGTTTTCGCGGAAGAAGAAGCACAAACTTTAAAGCTGCGAAAGATGCTGTTACAGCAGCATTGTCTGACTCATATGTAGGACGACGTGATAAAAAAGGCGACATGAGATCTCTATGGATTACTCGTCTTAATGCTGCAGTTCGAGAACAAGGAATCAGTTATTCAAGATTCATTGATGGTTTGAATAAAGCAGGGATTATCATTAACAGAAAAGCATTGTCAAACATGGCAATTGAAGATCCTACGGCATTTGCTGCAGTAGTTGAAGCTGCAAAAAAGGCTGTAAACTAGTATTAACTAAGATACTATAAGAGATTAAGGGAGTAACTGATTTCAATTCGTAAGAAAAAAATTAGTTGTTCCCTTATTTTTTTATAAAGGAGAGAGTGGTGATTTCACTAGAACACATAGCATTACTAGAACAAAAAGTTGAAAGTGCACTAAACAGAATTGTTCAACTTCAAGCTGAGAATTTAAAATTAAAGTCAGAAAATGAAGATTTATCTACTGAAGCAGAACTTTTAAGAGAACAATGCGAGAGACTTGAAAAAGATGAAGCAAAAATAGAACAAAGCATTTTACAGGTACTAGATAAACTTAACAATGTTGAAGATGCAATTCATAAAACCTCTGATTCTAATTCTGGTTTTGTAAAACAAGAAACAGTTCTTGAAAATCAAAGTACTTATGTAAACATTGATTCAGAAATACAAAATGAGCAATCAGAACAGACTGTGAACGAATCAACATATTCAGAAAACAATAATTTCTCTATTGATGATGATTTTGAGAACAAGAATTATACTCCAGGAATGCTTAATAACGCAGAGCAAAACTCTGCCTTAGATATATTTTAATACATATGGGAACACTACACATAGACTTACTGGGAACATCCTTTTCCATCGAAGCAAAAGAAGACAATCAATATCTTCAAGAACTTTTATCATACTATATACAAATCACAAAAGAAGTCAAGTTGATGTCTAACAACAAAGATCCTCAAAAAATTGCAATATTAGCTGGTATAATGATTTGTGATGAATTATTTAAAGATAGAACGAAGGCAGAAGAGCTTAAAAAGTTTTTAGAAACTCATAATGATGGAAAACATCAAAATACCGAAGAGCTTTATGAGGTAGAAAAACGCACTTTACAAATTATACAAAACATAGACAGGCTTTTAACATGAACCAGTTTACACTTTGGGTAGATGCTGATTCTTGTCCTGTTGCAGTAAAAGAATTAATAATTCGTTTTGCAAAAAGGTTAGAAATTAAAACAACTTTTGTCGCAAATAGACCAATTCCACTTCCCTCTTTACATATGTTATCTATGGTAATTTCAGATGATTCAGCAGATGCTGCAGATAATTATATTGTTGAGAATTCATCCGAAAATGATATCGCTATTACAAGAGATGTTCCTCTTGCAGCCCGCCTTGTTGAAAAACATATTGTAGTTCTCAGTGACCGAGGAAAGTTATACACTGCTGAAAACATACGAGAAAGCCTTTCATACAGAAACTTTAACTTAGAGCTAATTCAAAGTGGAATACCAGAGATGAAAACACAAAGCTATTCAAAAAAGGATCTAAATATTTTTGCAAATATACTTGACAAAGAATTACAAAAAAATATACGAAAACTAACTACTTCTTAGTTACCCTTTTACTAAAGTCAACTTCTGAAAGCATCACAGATCCTATGATTATTATACCACCAACTATTACGGTAACTTTTAGTGGTTCAATCCCTAAAATTATTGCTAGTAAGCTTCCAAAAAAACCTTCTGTACATAAAATTATTCCTACACGACTAGGAGGAACAATTTGTTGCGCCTTTGTTTGAAAAAAATAACAAAACAATGTAGAAAATATCGCTAAATACAGTGTAGGAAGAATACCAGCTTGCACTATCGACATCGTTGTTAAATGTATATCAGTAATAAAGAACACAATTGTAGAAATAATGCCTGCTACAAATAGTTGTAAAAATGTTAAGGCCTTTACATTTAACCCTTTAGAAAATATACCTAAGTATGAGATATGAAGTGCAAACATTAATGCACACATTAAAACAAGTATATCACCTCTGTTAAACGAAAGTCCAGTCTCTATATTAAGTGTAAGAACACCAATTCCAATAAGAGTGGTTGTAGCTAGGATAAATACTTGTAATTTTGGTTTATGTTTGGAAATAACCCATACTATAAATGGAACCATAACAACATTTGTGGCAGTTAAAAAGGCAGAATTCGAAACAGTTGTTTGCGATTGACCAAAAATTTGTATAAAAAACCCTAGAAAAAGAAATATACCAGCAATCATACCATGTATAAGCGTCTTTTTGTCCATCTTAATTATGTCCTTAAATGACAGCAAAAACATAACTAGAGAAGCTAGCATAAACCGTATACTTAAAATAAGAGAGTTTGGCATATTTGCTTCTATTGCATATTCAGTTGCAATAAAACCTCCACCCCAAACTATGGCTACAATAATTAACTGCAGTTCTGCAATATGCAGAGACTTATGAGAATGCATACAATATCCTTTTTGTTTGATTTTTAATGTGCCTCTTCTGGCCACATTTTATAAATATTTTCAATTTCAGGTAAAGCATCAAAAAAAGCATCAACTATTTCAGGGTCAAATTGCTTTCCAGCTTGCGATTTCAGCTCATCTAAAACACTATTGTGATCCCAAGCATCTTTGTATACTCGTTGAGAAGATAGTGCATCATAAACATCTGCAACAGACACAATTCGGGCAGCGAGTGGAATCTCTTCGCCCGCAAGTGAATCTCCATATAGCATTGTACTTGAGTCGCCCATTTTTGCAGCCTTTACATCAATTTTCCCCGGGTAACCATCTCCATCCCAACGTTCATGATGATGCAAAGCTACATCAAAAGCCATTACATCGATTTCTGATTCTAGTGTATCGAACAACAAAGAGCCTATGCATGTGTGTGTGCGGATAACATCGTACTCTTCTGGAGTAAATCTTCTTGGAAGTTTTAAGATTGAGTCTGGTATACCAACTTTCCCAACATCGTGAAGCATAGCTGCAATTTTTAAAATATCTCGAAACTTTACCATTTTCTCTTCAGGAATTTTTTTCTTGTATGCCCATTGATCATATATTTCAACAGAGCAACTTGCCACACGGTTTACATGTGCACCTGTTTCTTTTGGATCCCGAAATCCAGCCATGCGAATCATGCGCATAACCATAGCACGTGTAAGCTTTGTTCGTTCCAACGCCTTTGTCGCACTAAAAGCAAAGTGCTGCAAATAAAACTCTGCATCAGAGTCAAACTCGATTGGCTCGCCTTTTTGGTTAAGAGGGTTGATTATCTGGAGCGCACCCAAAACTTCCCCATTTGAAGAAATCAATGGCATAGTTAATAATGAAGTTGTTTTATATCCAGTTTTTTCATCAGGCTCCTTATTGAACTTATAAGGAGTATCGCCTTTAATGTTGTATACATCGGGAATATTAATTATGGAACGACTCACTACACAGTAACCAGCAATAGATTTTTCATTTGCTTCAAAAGAAAAAGATGAAAAGGGTAGTTTTCTTCTGTCCCCTCTAGCTTTTAATTGCGTATCATTTTGTGCATATTTTATTGTTAATATACCTTCATCGTACACATAAATTGAGCCAGCATCTGCATTTACAATAGTCCTTGCTTCAGTTAAAAGAGCCTCTAAAAGAATATCAACGTCCTGTATAGTGTTTAATACACGTTCAGATTCCATTATTTTTTGTAATTTCAATGCACGTGACAATTTTGACTTTTCAAGTGCTGCAGTTGCCATAGTAGCAAGTTGGTCGGCATATGACTCATCTGTTGAATCAAATTCAACTATCTCATTATATTCATTTTTAGTATTAATTATTTGCATTACGCCAAGGACTTCATCTGTCATAGAAATAAGTGGTATAGATAAAATTGATTTTGTAGTAAAGTGAGTTAAAAAGTCAACTTTACTATTAAAACTATATGGCTTTTCAGCAGAGATAGCATACGCATCGGGAACATTAAGAATAGATCTATTAATTACCGTATACCCTGCAATTGATTTTTCATTAACTTCAAATGAAAAAAAAGTAAAAGGAGTACTATCTTCACTATGGTTTTCAGACCCATTTTGTGCATAACGAATTGCAAGTCGCCCATTTTCATGTAAATATATTGATGCTGCATCAGAAGAAAAAACTTTTCGTGTTTCTATTAAAAGGGTATTAAGGAATTCCTCAGTATCAGAAATAGTTGCCACCTGCACAATAACATTAGTTAATAAATCGGCTCTATTCTGTTTCTCAAAATCAGTATTCATACGCTGAAATTATACCTAAAAAAATGAAATAAGTCTATATATTTGGAATTTTTATTTTACTATCTGCTTTATAGATAAGTGAAAAATATATAGGTCCTGCACCATTTTGTAAATCTGGTAGCACATGATATCCAAGTTCGGTTTTTTCACAGTTTGGAAGTTTTTGATTGGATGAACTATGTACACTATTAATATCTATATCAACAATACTTGCATTATCAAATTTTTTTAATAGTTTTTTTATTACATCATCGTTTTCTACATGTGATAAAGCACAGGTAGAATACAAAATATGCCCGCCTTCTTTTAATAACCTAAAACCTGAAGATAGAAGTGACCATTGAGTAACTGCTAAATTTTTAACTCGTGCTGAGGTCCATTGATTAAGATATTTTTCATCTGTAAGCACATGTCGTTCCGATGAACAAGGAGCATCTAGCAGTATTGCATCAAAACTGATAGCTTCTTTTTTACACATTAATGCTCCATCATTAGAGCTGATGTTTACCCTTTTTCGAATGTGATCTGGAAGATGCTCATTTAGTACAGTCACTAATCTGTTTCGCCTAGATGCCGATCGCTCGTTGCATAAAAGCTTTGCAGAATTATTCATTCTATGTGCTAGTATGAGGCTTTTTCCTCCGGGGGCTGCACACATATCTAAAATAGTTTCAGCATTTTCTACCGGCAAAGTAAAAGCTGCTAAAACACTAGCACTATCAAGATAGTATGGTATTGAATTTTCACTTGGATACCACGTAAAGTGCACATTTTCTTGCAATAATGATTCTTTTAAGGTATCCCATCTTTCGTTATAGATGTCTTTATAGTATGTATTAAATCCTTCTCTCCCCTGCAATTTAGCCATCTACACATTCCTTAAAAGCCTTCCACAGAGGGTCTAAGTTTGGCACATCAGCAATTGCAGATACAACATTTTTTGTTTTGGGATGAATAAAATAAAGGCTTCGTGCATGAAGCCGAATACCCGGTAAAGAATCTTGTCTTCTTGCACCATACTTCACATCCCCCTTAATATGAAAACCTATATGTGCAAGTTGTGCACGTATTTGATGCGTTCTACCTGTAATAAGTTCTATTTGAAGAAAAGAGTAATTTTCACCATGCCCAATTGAACGCCACTTAAGTTGGGCTTTTTTAGTTTTTCGCTCTTCCGTATTATAACAGTATGCTTTTTGCTTTTTTGAATCAAATTTCAAATAGTGTTCAAGCAGTTCAAAGTTCTTTTGTGGTTTTACTATACCTTCGACAATTGCCCAATACTCTTTTTTTACTGACTTAATATTTTTTTGACTATTTGTAAATTGATTTTGTAAAAGCGGAAAAAGACTTTTGTTAAAGATAAGCAGATTTGTGCCGCTAACAGGTCGGTCAAGTCGATTAAAACACTGACAAAAAGAGGGGCGCACTCTACCAGAAAAATCAGAATCTAAAAAAATTTGTGGAACATAAAAAGATTTATCTTCCTGACTTGTACTTGTCCATGTTTCACAAATTTCGCCAGCTTTTTTATTAAAAATTGCCAAATTCTCATCTATATATAAAATACGCTCGTTTTGATTTAGTATATCCACTCTCAACCTACTTAGTCCAATATTGATAATACATAGCAAGCCCATCATTTCGTGCTTGTTCAAAATCAGAAACTTGCTTTTCCTGATTATATAATTCTTGTATATCTTTTTTTTTCACAATAAGTTGCCCCGATTCTAATGTTACATATTCTAATAAACCCATATGTATTTTTTCCTTAATAATTTTTGCAACCGAATTATCAATATAAGGCAACAAGGTTGCATCTGCTTCCAAAGACTCCAAAACAGTGGGAATAATATTCCAATATGCTGGATGAGATATCATCAGTACATTCACACCTGCTTTTAATGCCAGTTCAATTGCAGTTTTTGGTGGATACCCATTTTCAGAAAGCGCATTCATAAGTATATCATCGGTAAAAATAAGTCCGTTAAATTTTAATTTGTTTTTTACTAACTCATCAATTATTATCGGAGACAAACAAGCTGGATTCTTATCATCAAATGCTGGCACTACTATGTGACTCATTAGCAAGCCATTGTTATTTAATAAATCTTTAAAAGGCTTTACATAACTTTCTAGAATTTCATTCTCATCACCTTCTAATACAGGAAGTCGATAGTGAGGATCTTCATTTGTATTTCCAGGAAAATGTTTTAAAACACAATATATTCCTGCTTTCGTAAAACCATTTATAAAAGCACTCCCATACTCTTGAACTTCC
>CAZUPJ010000055.1:0-8611 GCA_964622185.1 uncultured Treponemataceae bacterium | reverse complement strand
GGACTGATGAGAAAAGATTATATACTCTAGTGTCAGCAAATCCCACCAACTGGACACTCGTGTTAGATTATTCCAGCGAAATCCCAAGTGGGGTTGAAAACGAGGGTAAATACCAACCAAAGTCTGAAATTTTGACGAGCTTGGCCACTGTAAAACCGACAGTAGAACAGGTGCCATACTTTAGGACTACTGGTGAAGTTTCACTCTTAGATTTGACCGATTTCTCAAAATCACTACTGTTGAGTCCGTCGGCCGCCGATGTGAGGGATAACATTTTAGAGTTGGGTTCTTTGGCGACATTGAGTGAAATAACCGGAGATGAGATAATGAATAATTCCATTGGTTTGGATAAATTAAATTTCACCCCTGTGTTAGAGGGGGAGGTCTTCAAGACAGGTGACATCAAAGAGGGTTACGAAACTTTGGTGTCAGAGGGTTGGATTGATTCGAAATCTACTATAGGAAATTCTGGAAGCACTGCCGATGTGAAAGGTGTCGAGGTTATGGATTTGTTCCTCCTAATGTGGTCCAATTCAGAGGTTACTCTCACACCCGAGAAAGGTGCAAACCCAGTCGATGATTGGGAGTCGAATAAAGTTATGACTCTCCCAGATTATAAAACTTTAAATGAAACGAAAGCTTTGGTGAAGTTATGACACAGAAATACGAGGAAGTTTTACCCACCGATTTTGTAGACGAAGGTCTGGTAAAATTAAGCGACAGGGATTTGAGTACCGTGAGCAACCTGAGTGGTGATAGTTCACCTGTAGGTGTTTTCCCACAAAGTTCGATTTTTAATGATCTTAGTGCGAGGAGTTTAAAATTATACGATGAGATTTTAGGTTGGGTGGATTGGTTAAATTACGAATCCCCTTATGATAATCAAAGTACGTTAAATTTTAAGTTTCAATCTTTGAATGAAACTTTGTCGAACTTCTCAGATATTGAAATTGCTGGCAGGGGTTTACTCTCTAATGGGGTTTTAATCCCTATGAGTAGTTTCTTCCCATCCCTGACAGGTGGTGAAGTTTTAGGTTTATCACCTCTTGCTTACAAAGATAATGTTAGTTTGAGTGAAATCGAAAACAATTCAATAGGGGTGGAAAAGTTTAACCCGAGATTACAAGTGGGTGAATCTTTCGCTGTAGGTGAAATATTGAGAAGTTTTAGAAACGACGAACGTGTCGGTTTTTTAAAAATGTCCCCGGGTAGTCGAGTTGGTGGACCTAGTTCAAACGCTAACCACAAAAGTTTAGATTATTACAACTTGTTCAAACTTTTAGTTTCAAAAGACTCATCTGTGTTATATGATTCGGGGGGTAATGTTGTAGAAGGTTTAGACAGAACGAATCCAAGTCAATTGTTTGACAATGGGGTTTCTGTAAGTTTACCAACCGCAGACGTTGAAGTATCTGAAAGTGAAGGTGATATTGTAACCTTCAAAGTAAACCAACCTACCTATTTCAAAATCGAAGCTGTCGGAGGTGGCGGCGGTGGTGGTGGTAGTTTGAGGAGTGACCGAATATCCTCTGCTTATACGGGAGTGTTTAATAATATATACGGCGATCTGGGTAAGGCCGAGGGTCAGAGGGATTACCCTATTGGTTACAGGGATGGTTGCGGTGGGGCCTCAGGTTCAGTATTTGTTGGAATTGTGAAATTACAACCCGACAGCTACGAATTTAAAAGTACTGTGAGGGGTGGACTCGGTGGTAAAAAAGATTTTAAATACGATGAAATGTTTATGATTCCAGCTTACAGTAGAGTCCCAATTAAGGGTGATTTTTCCACACCTTGCTCTCACATTGGCGCGATTACACCCTACTCGCCTCAAAACGACGTGTTTGGTTACAACCCATATACTACCTCGGGGGTTTTGGTAGACGCTGACTCCAGAGGGGAGTGTGCTTATTTGAGAAATTCTAACGGTTATGTATTGAAGGTCTCTGGTGGCTTTAGTGGTGGGGGTGTTTTGACTCAATATGATGATGGTTCTGAGTCCGGTGGGATTTTTAGTGTAAATTTAGATATACCAAAAGAACTCTCAGATTCCATCGAGAGTGACAGAATATTATACTCAACAAGTTTGAGTTTTTACACCCCGAGTGCGACTGAGGGTTATTTTATGTCATTATTTGAGACTTTAGATGTTGTGGGGCAACCAGTCTTAAAATATGGAGAACTTCCAAAGTATGCTTATACTTCACTCTGGTTGAAAGTGTTCAATTTCGCTTATGAGAATGGTCCAATCGTGAATGCCGGAATGTATTGCGGTCGGGTCGCCCACCCGATCGGAGTTACCGACTTCGTAGGTTCCCCACCGGGTAGTTCTTCGTACTTAGGACAATATGGTGGTGGAGGACAACCTGGGATTGACGATTCGGATGGTGGTGATGGTCAACCTGGTCTTATGAGAGTGACCTACTTGGGTCTGGACCCAGACTCTAAAACTGGTGTTGATATTTCAGAACTCACAAACCCAAACTACACAACCTACATAAAATATTAGGTCTACTTTTCAGCAGACCTAATACCAAACTTGTCATCACAATAACTATTTAGTTAAGTAACGATGCTTTTCTTTGAAGTACCATTTCACTTTTCCAGGTTTATCGAAATCTTCATCCATTACGAAGTTCTTAGCCAATTCGACGTATGTATCTACGGGCCAATTTGGTGAGTAGTTGTCGCTATAAATCATATTTAATAACGCAAACCAATCGTAACATCTAAAGTAAGACCCTTCCAAGTCAACGGCGTGCTTCGCAGCAGCTTCTTTTGTTTGTTCCAAAGTCCAATGTTGTCCTTTGGTTCCATCTTTGTTCACGAAGCCTGCAACAATATCTTCGGCCTCTTGGTGAGTTAAAAATGGAGATAACGCTTCTTCGGATGCTTCTAACATATCTTCAACTTCTTTGGGATGATGATTTCTCATATCCTCAACGAATGAAGATAATACGCATAAAAAGTCACGCATATTTGATTCACTAGAAGTCTTTTCGTACTTCTCGAACAGTGTTTTCAGTGTTTCCATTTGTAGTTTCTCCTTCTACCTTATTCTCGGTAAATTTTTTAACTTCGGTTTCTACCATTTTCCCCATCTGCCCTATCAGTTTCTTTGCAGTCTTCTGACCTTCTGGAGTATAGATAAACCAACCCAACGCAAGATCTGATAAAAATTGCATCTTCCCTGCCATGACTATTCTCCTTTTTTAGAAGTTTTAACAACCTCTGAGGTAGCCTCTGCGACTACTGAGGTTCTTTCGACTACCGTCGGAACTTCATACTTAGAACATTTCACTTTACAAAGTAAGCTCAAGTGTTCGGAAGTATCGTTTCCGAAGATTATAGGGTAGACAGTTCTGGTGTTGATTTGGTCAGCTCGAACAATGTTACCAATCGTGAGTAACAATTTTAATTCCGTACAACCGTCAGACACAAACACTCTTTTAGTGCAAGCGTCACCAGGGATTTTTTGACAGATTCTTAAGTTGAATTTAGTTAAGTTCTCAATGTTTGCGAGGTTTAACTCATTAACTGTAAGTACTAATTTACCACCATCAACTTCAACAGAAGTTGTGAGGTATGTGTTTGTTGGGTTACATTTGTACATAATGTGTCTCCTTTTTAAGTCAAAGTTTGGTGGCGGTAATCCGCCACCTCACCCGAGAGTTCTTACACGTAGCAAGAACCAGTTGATGCTGGATTGAAACCAAAACCGTTTAAGATCGAAGCGCTAGGGCAAGCTGCACCTACACCACGAACGTCAGGACGTTTTAAAGTTTCACAGCTGAGTCTTTCAATCGCAGTGTTTACTTCGTTGAATTTTTCGTTTGCGTACAAACGGTTTTCCAAAGAGGCAATAGTGCGGTCTTTTTCAGCATTAGAATCACGTAAAGCTTGGTAAGCGTAGAAGTCAAGTTTATTTTGTGTAGCTTGAGCTGTAGCATTTACTACTTCACGAGTGTTTGCAGCTTGTTGTTCAATTAAGTATTGAGTTCTAGCTGTGTTGATGATTTCTTGTTTTTCTGCATTACAAGTTGCTTTGTAATTTTCGAAATCCCCGGATGTTCCAGAGTTACCCCCGAACCAAGAACCGTTCTTTGAGCCACCGAGAAAGACGGCAAACAAAAGAATTAAGAAAATAACAGCACCCCAATGTCCTGTAGAACCAGATGTCATTTCTGAAGTCATAATAAGTTTCTCCTTATGATTATGTTACTTTTTTAACCTTGCAAGGTCTGCTTGCAAGGATTGGAGTTCCCCAACCTCTACTTGAGTTTGAGATTGAGGGACTCCCCCCACCGGTGTACCAACTGGTGGATTACCAACCACACCTCCAGATTGGAGTTGGTCCAACATAGCTCTAGTTTCCATTACATCTAAGCCTAAAGGTTTGAGAATCATTCCGGCCATCGGATTATTCAAATACCCCTTTATTTGTTGTAACATCTCAGGTGATAAATTGGCTTTCTTGAAAGCCTCCTGCGGAGAACTGGAGTTGTTGAGTAGAGTCTGCACACTGTCGAAGGCCTCACTTATTTTCTGGCTTTTTTGTGAACCCAGAAACTTGCTTGCCATCCCCATGATTAGGTTTTTGTTGAGCATTTTCGTTCTTCTCCTCCAATTTAGTTATTTTATCGTTTAGAGTTGTTACAGTTGAAAGAAGTGTCTGAATTGTGACGTTCAATTCTTCGTTCACCTGCTCTGGTGTTTTAGGTCGTTTCAAGATGCCGTGCTCGTATAGAGAGTCTTGAAAACCTTTTGCGGTGTCTACAGCTGCCTGATACTCAGACAACACGACTCCTACTTGTTGATTAGCTTGGTTGTAGATCTTATTATTTTGAACATACCCCCAAAATAACCCTTGTTGGCTCATATCCATCGTCGTTCTCCTTTACTATGGTTGACAAGAATAAGGTAGCACGATTTCCGAACAAAGTGGGTCGCAAAATAGTCGTCAAACAGTCAGAAAAAATGTTGACAAATTATCACAATTTAGTTTAAAATTGAGAGGTAAAACGCACCTAAGAGGTGGAAAAGACAAAAATTTCCTAGCCTGTGGGAAAAATAGGATACCATAAGGCGAACTCATATCCTTCAATTGTACAATTGGAGAACGGTATGTTTGTATCTAAAAATCATTTAATAAAAGAGTTGAAATCTATGTGTTTACCACGCTTTAATGAGGTTTGCGAATCGGCGGGTCTATCTAAAATACAATATAAGGTGATGTTGGAAAGGTGTAATCGAGGTCAAGATATTTTGAGCACGAGTTATAATCTAGGGGTTTGTGAAACTTCCGTAAAAGCACATTATAGAGTTGCTATAAACAGGTTGTTAGATTATGGAAAATATGTAGAAGAGTGTGTATGAGATTAAAGAGGTGATTTCTTTAATTCTTCACAAGTTCTATTGTGCTTGTAGAGCTCGGTTATACCAAAGGGTGAAATAACATCATAATCCTCGGGTTCCATATAAACGAATTCACAGTGATATTTAGTTTCTACTGTAGTTTGTACGCAACCAGTTGCGACGAGTAGTGTCATCAACGCTAAAAGTCTCATGTTTGATCTCCTCTTTTTTATTGTCTAAGTAGATGTACTCGGTTTTTATAATTTCTTTTTCAACCTCAACCTCTTTGATTTGTATGAGAGCTTCGTTTCGCTCACACGTAGTATAAGCAAGTTCCCAAAAAGCCCACAGAGCTGCAACAACTCCGATCACCAAGGCAATGTATAAATATGTTTTTAACCCCAAGCTCCCCCCTTTTCTTCTTTCATTTGTGCAATTCTTTTAACGGCGGCGTCATAACCCTCCTTTTGGTAATCCAAATCAGGGAGACTCCGAGCAGTACTATATCCCATGACAAACATAGCTTGCAACAGAATTGTTAGGTCGCTCTCCTTAATTATAAATTCACCTGACAACATACTTCTACGAGCTCCCTGTCCTCGATCCACTCACCTGTTTTCAAGAGCCAAGCGATTCGCTTCGCCCGAACTGGTGTGTCTTTTGCATACTTACTATCAAGACACTCGATAAAGGCTCTACCCCACACTTTCTCATCGAGGGCCATTAACATTTTATTAAACTTTTTAACACCGTCTATTCCCATTTGATAACACATATCAACAAGGGCATAAGAACGTTCTCTATCAAGTTTTGAATATACAGGAATTCTCTTTGTAATCTGGACTATTAAATCAATGATATCTTCTTTCAACAACCAAATAGCTTCCTCACGAGTAATGTTATTAGGGTCTTGTATAACATATAGCTCTTGTGTTGTGAATGGTCTAGCTTCAAGGTTTCTGCCTATTCCTATCGTTTTCTTTCCTGCAGTGCAAAGGTACGGATTCGCTCTATATCCCTCGTGAAATTCAATTCTTCTGCATATCTCTTTTATATTCATTTTTTCCTCTCTTTATTTTTGTCGCAAGTGCCGCTTATGTCACACCCAACTGAACTTTTAATCTTCTTTATCGTGAAATTTATCAAAACTTTGAAAGTTCTAGCCCCTGTCAATTTGTACATATTTTCTAATATTGAATATAATTCTATACCACAGATTATAGCACAAGCAAATTGTGCCAGATTTAAATTCATAAACCAAAGAATAGAAACGTCCAAAGCGTGTGCTAAAATTATAAAAACCATATAATAAACACCTTTATTTATAGAGCGTCTCAGCTTTCTACTTCTAAACTTAAAACCGTTTACGACAGATGCTCTTATCCCAGTATACATATCTACGGCCATAAAAATAAACATCCACAAAACGAGTACAAACAGGGGGGCTAGGAAGGATAGAAATGTACCGAGCGCATAATATGTTAAACGCTCGGACGCTAAATATTTGTCTGCGAGTAACGCTATTTTATGTGAGATATGGTGAGATGTCGCCATTCTACGATTTCCACCCTCCTTTAAAATATTGAAATATGTTTACAGAATGCTTCACTAAGAAACACTTCCACCCATTAAGTCCATTTTGTCGCCACAGGTCAACAAGATATTGCGTTGATTCTTTCCTGTCGTAAAGGTGTTTATTTCGGCACATCTCATCGTGGATAAAGGCAGGAAAAAGCCCTTGTGCGTATTCTTTAGGATTAAATAGTATTCTAGCCCACCATCTCTGCATACTCACGCCATCAGAATAATCGTCTATACTGCACTTTACACCTTTGTATTCTATATTTTCCAAAAGATAATAAGTGCCGTTTTTAATTTCAACTTTAACACTTCTCATCTTTCCCCTGTTTCCTTTTGGTTAAGTTTTCTGCGTTGGTTGGCTAGGAAATTTGTGCAAATTTTAGTTGGGTTTGAATATCTTGCCTCAATAATTCCTAAATTTCTACGAACTCTTGCAATTTCTTGCTTTTCTTCAAAGTTAAGACTGTCCTTCATAATATCATTAAAAGTTTTTTGTTCCATTGAGATTCTCCTTTTTTATTTTAATCTACCACTACTGACAAAGAAAGTCAATATTTTAAATCCATACAATTTTATTTATTTCTTCAATTCCTTGTTCTTGTGTAATTGCTTCAACTTGTGATTTATATTGTGCGTATTTCGTATGTGTGGCAATACTATGTTCTGCCAAAGCTCCAGAAAGTTCTATTAAACCGTCAGCGTTTAACAATACAGGGATATTGTCGTAATCAGTCCAATATGTTTGAAAATCTTTATTTGCAAGCTTGGCTGTTAATGCGTTTTGAGAAGCAAGTGCAATTCGTTGTGATGATATAGGGTCACTATCATATTTGTTCCCCTTGTATTCAAAATATGTTTGTTCTTCTGTATCTCTTGCTCTTTTAAGTTCATCAATTTTATTTTGCTTTGCTGTTTCAAAAGCTTGTTTTTCCATTTCAGCTTCTTGTTGTGCTATGGCTTCTTTTTCTTCATCTGTATACATAACACCCACAAGTGTGGCAATCACTTCTTCAGGTGTTTCAGAATAGACTATTTGTGTATAATCATAAACATCTGGATTTTCAAGCTCTATTAAACGATAAGGTTTATAGCCCTCTGCTTTAAAATCTTCTGCCGTTTTAACTCTTAAAACATAAGCACCTGATTCGTCTTGTACAAAGTGTTTATATTCAGTTGAAAACTCTGGGATTCCGTTTGTTAGTTTTGCGTATTTTTGTGTCATTTTTTACTCCTTTTCTGGTCCTGCAATTAAATTTTCTTGACCTGTTATTAATCCTAAGTCACCAAGATAAACCCCTTTGACTCTATCATATACGTCAACTTTGTTGTCATTCATGCGACCAACCCAATCATGAGTTAATACATCATCAATGTAAATTTGACACTCCTTCGTAGTCTGCCCCCAAGATTGAACAAAAGATATATTGTCTGCATACCCATAAGCATTTAGAGCAAAAATAACATCACTTGATCCATACTCAACAGGTAATGAAATGTCGCCTATTTTAACCCCGTCTATAAAAATCTCTTTATTTTTATAATCAACAACACACTCATAAAAAACATTATCTAATAAAATTTTTGATGATACTGAAATATTATTATCAAAATTACCGTAAACAAAATTATTTTGTGCGTTTCTACCTGCATAAAAAGTTGTGTTAGTACCAGAACC
>CAZUPJ010000054.1:7710-8623 GCA_964622185.1 uncultured Treponemataceae bacterium | reverse complement strand
TTTTGAAACGCTTTTTTTATGCTTGTAAAAAAAGGAGTATATCCCGCTTTTAAAACAAAGGGAAGTTGAAATAAGGCTTGCATTGTTCCACCAATCATAACCCCATAGGACATTGCACGAGCTGGATTTTCTGTGTATGGCGAAAGAAGGTATGTTGCCCCAATAACACCAATATTAAAAAGGATTGGTGTAAATCCTGAAGGAGCAAAGATTTTTATCCCATTTAGTATACCTTGAAAAAAGGCTGCAATTGAAATTACAAAAAGATAGGGAAACATAACTCGTGTTAAAAAGGTCATTTCTCCAATAATTTCAGAATTTGGATTTTCTACAAAAAATGGCAAAATATATGGCGTTATAAGTATTCCGATAGTTACCGCAAGAGCCGATAAAAAACTCACCAACGTAAAAGTTGCCGCTATAAAGTTATTTACCGTTTCTTTTTCAATTGCTTTATCTTCTATGTATGATTTAAACGTTGGAATAAAGGCAACAGAAATAGAGTTTTCTGCAAAAAGGCGGCGTAATAAATTGGGTATCATAAAAGCAATGCCAAAGGCATCGGCTAAGGCTGAGGTACCTAAAAAGTGAGCCTTTGTCATTTCTCTCACGAGTCCTAAAAGGCGAGATGCAAGCGTAAGTATTGATAATTTTAGACCCGATGACACCAAAGAATTTTTCATAGAAACATACTATCATAAAGGGAGAAAAATCACAAGGTAAAGAGATTTTTTGTCTTTTCTAAAATATAAATTGAAGTGATAATTATTTCAAATTCGCTTGTTTTTACACGCAAATTTAGTTATATTTATTATACTCTAACTAAGATATGCATTTACTACGATAAAAAGTGTTTCGTACAGCTACTAAAATCTGTGTAATCTGTGTAATCTGTGGATAAATATAATAGTCA
>CAZUPJ010000054.1:0-7700 GCA_964622185.1 uncultured Treponemataceae bacterium | reverse complement strand
CCAACGAATTTTTCATTGGTTACATACTATCATAAAGGTATAAAAATCACAAGGTAATATTTTTTCACAAATTCGCTTGTTTTTACAAAGAAATTTAGTTATATTTATTAAGATAGAAATTAACAAACTCAGGAGCACGTATGTCCGAAAAAATAATAATTCCGGTTGAACAACCACTTTCAAATACTCTTAGAATTTTGCCCATTCAAGGAAGGCCCATTTTTCCTGGAATTTTTACACCACTCATGATAAGTTCACAGGATGATGTCCAAACAGTTGAAGAAGCGTATCAAGATGGAGGACACATCGGTATAGTTCTCTTAAAAAATGAAGCAGAAAAACCTACTTTTTCAGACCTTCACAGTGTTGGTACCGTTGCAAAAATCATAAAAAAAATAAACCTTCCCGATGGTGGTATAAATATTTTTATTTCTACGCTTAAACGCTTTAGAATGATTGAGCCAATTAATGCAACATCTCCTATTGTAGCTGCAATTAACTACCTCGATGATACAGAAGAGCAAAGTTTTAAAGTAAAGGCATTAACAAGAACGCTCATAAGTGAAATGAAAGAAATTTCAGAAAATAATCCTTTGTTTTCTGAAGAAATGCGACTCAATATGATTAATATTGACCATCCAGGAAAAATTGCAGACTTTATTGCGTCTATATTAAACATTGAAAAAGAAGATCAACAACGCATTTTAGAAATGCAAAATATTCCTCGCAGAATGGAAACAGTGTTGGTATTTATAAAAAAGGAACAAGAACTTCTTCGTATTCAAAAAAAGGTTCAAAGTGAACTCAACGAAAAAATAGAAAAAAATCAACGAGAATACTTTTTGCGAGAAGAGCTAAAATCAATAAAAGAAGAACTTGGACTTGTAAGCGATGCTAAATCTTCGGACTACCAAAAGTTTAAAGAAAAAATCGATAGTTTTAACTTTGAGGGTGAACTTCTTGAAACGGTAACTAACGAGCTTGAAAAGTTTAATCTCATGGATCCCCATTCTGGTGACTATATGATTACACGAACATACCTTGAAACAATTTTAGCACTCCCATGGCTTGATGGCGAAGTTGAAAATTACAGCCTTGCAACAGCAAAGAAAATATTAGACGGCGATCACTATGGCTTAGACGATGTAAAAAAACGAATTATTGAATATTTGGCAGTGCGTAAATTAAAAAATGATAGTAAAGGCTCAATAATTCTTCTCGTGGGGCCTCCTGGGGTTGGAAAAACAAGTATTGGCCATTCTATTGCAAAGGCAATGAATAAGCCGTTTTTCCGTTTTTCGGTTGGTGGCATGCGAGATGAAGCCGAAATAAAAGGGCACAGACGCACCTATATTGGAGCGATGCCAGGGAAAATTATACAAGGCTTAAAAATTGTAAAATCAAAAGCTCCTGTTTTTATGATTGACGAAATAGATAAAATGGGCTCAAGTTATCATGGCGACCCTTCCAGTGCATTATTAGAAGTGCTTGACCCCGAACAAAACAAGGATTTTAGGGATAACTATCTTGATGTGCCGTTTGATGTTTCAAATATTTTATTTATTTTAACGGCAAATACACTTGAAGGTATTCCAGCCCCACTTAGAGATAGGGCAGAAATTATTCATCTTTCAGGTTATATTGCACAAGAAAAAGTTGCCATTGCCAAAAAGTATTTGGTGCCCAAAAGTTTATCTAAAAACGGTCTTTCAAAAAATCAAGTTCGCTACGATAACACAACACTATTATATATTGCAAACTCCTATGCAAGGGAAGCAGGTGTGCGTAACTTAGAAAAAAACCTTGATAAAATTCATCGAAAGTATGCAACAGAATTATTATCGAACCCAGAAACAGAAAAAAAAGTAGATGAACTTTTTTCATTACAAGTGCAATCAAAAAAAGACTTTGAAGCAGAAATGGAAGCACTAAAAGATGCAAAAAAGAAAAAGGCAAAAAAATATGTAGTTAGCACAGATGAAAAAGTAATGCAACAAGAAGTTGATACGCTCTTAGATGTTCCCTTTACGCCAAGCATTGAAGACATTACAAAGTATCTTGGAAAACCTCGTTTTAGTGAAGAAGACGATAAGAAAAAGGCAGATATTCCTGGTACTGCAATTGGCCTTGCATGGACAAGTATGGGAGGCGATACTCTGTTACTTGAAGCAATAAGTGTGCAAGGAAAAGAGGGCTTAAAACTTACCGGAAAAATGGGCGAGGTTATGAAAGAGTCAGCAAGTATTGCTATGACATGGGTAAGAGCCTATGCACTTTCTAACAATATTAAAGACTTAGACTTTTTTACAAAAAATACTATTCACTTGCATATTCCAGAAGGAGCTACCCCAAAAGATGGACCTTCAGCTGGTATTACAATGGTAACAACCCTGTTATCACTACTTAAAAATAAGGCAATAAAGAAAAACGTTGCAATGACTGGTGAATTGTCGCTTACCGGTCAAGTGTTGGCTATTGGTGGTTTAAAAGAAAAAACGGTAGCCGCAAGAAGAAACGGAATAAAGCAAGTAATTATTCCAAAGCAAAATGAGCGAGACTTAGACGATATTCCAGAACACGTAAAAAAAGGTATAACCTTTCATCCTGTTTCGAGAATAGAAGAAGTATTGAAATTGGTGTTTTAATTTTGTTGAACTCCCGCAAGAGGTGGTCGTGCTTTGAGGGTTTTTTGTTTTCGCTTCGTTCTTTCGAGAGAGGCTTCTGCTATCTCTATTTAAACCATGCTGCATTACTTCCCTACAATTCCCCCATATCTGATACCTATTTTTTCAGCAATAGTTTGATATCGTTGCTCAAAAACCTTTTCGTCAAAGCTATCATCGTCACTCCCTGTAACATAAAACAAAGGAGAAAAATCTTCTCCTTCAGACTCTACAGTTGCTACCCTAAGTGCTTGATTTACAACTCCGGCACAAGAGTCAATAATAGTTATATTAGGAGAACTAATTTTTGAAGAAATATCAACAATATGTAAAAAATGAGTACAGCCCAACACAATTGTGTCTACACCGCTTCCTTTAAAAAAGTCTATTGCAGGTTTTACAGCCTTTTCTTTTTGTTCCTCTGTTGCAAAGAAAAAAGAGTTTTCAATAAAAGAAATTAATTCAGGATCCCCTCGAAACACAATTTCACAATCGCTCGCAAAGTCATTTATAAGTTTTTTTACATAATCACTTTCAACCGTTCTGTTTGTTGCAAGCAATCCTATTCGTCTATTTTTTGATTGTGCCCCTGCCATTTTTATTGCAGGAACAGTACCAACAAAGGCAATGGAAGGAAACTGTTTCCTAAAAAAATCTATAGCAACAATTGATAGAGTATTACAACTTAATACTATCGCTTTAGGTGTATAACACTTTAAAATACTTTGTAAAGCCATTGAGGCTGCCAATGTTATTTCAGTAGCACTCTTTTCCCCATAGGGAAAATTTTTAGTATCTGCTACATAAATGCACCGTGCTTTTGGGCTTTTTTCTTTAAGATACCTCATATACGGAAGCCCACCAGTTCCTGAGTCTAAAAAAATAAAATCTACACTTTCTGCCACTCTTAGCCCCCAAAAAGTGAATTAAATTGTGCTTTTGCATCATCACTTTTTGACACTGCAACGTTATTACTGGGTTCATCTGTTTTAAGAGAAAACCAGTCACAAAAGTTAGAGAGTTCTTTTTCAACAACTAATTCATCTACATGTTCTTTGCAATCATAGTGGGAACCCACAGAATAATGCTTGCAGTTTTTGCAACAGCGAACATCTGCCCCACAATATGGACAAAGTTCGCTTCTCGCTATTGGTAAAGAAAAATCCAGTTTTTTTGCACATTTATAACACATAATACATAATAACCATTTGACTAAATATGTGCAATATCATACCATGAGTAAAGTTGTTTTTCAATGAAAATACTTTTCTATGGGAGATATTGCAATGTTTGATTACCCACAACCTTCGCACAACGAAGCACTTACATACATTCTCAACAACGACAAAATTGTTGGGCTCACAATAAAAGGCATCGATTTTAAAGATTTAGATTTTTCTGGAAAAAAATTTTATGGTTGCACATTTCTAAATTGTACATTTAGTAATGTTAATTCTACTGGTTGCAGAATGCGTATGTGCATTTTGGATTTTTCAATTTTTTTAGACTGCGATATATCAAAGGCTAATATCCAATTTTCCTCTTTTGCAGGTACAACTTTTTCGAATGTTAAACTTATCGACTCCGACATTATTAATGTCAGTTTTAACGGCATTACTACTGAATACTCTTCTTTTGATGATTCAGATTTATATGGCAGTAGCTTTATCAGAGCAAATTTTTTTCATACAACATTTAGAAATTGTAATGTAAAAAAAGTTTGCTTTTTACTCAGCAAGCACGAACAAGTATCTTTTAAATCATCGAATACTCGTGAAGCTCTATTTGGCCATGATAGCGATGAATTTTTAGATTATAAGGGACAATCATAATGAAAATATATTATCACAAAAATAATAAAGAACATACAAATACTTACTTGGTAATGAATCCCGATTCAAAGCAAGCAATACTTATTGACCCTGAACATATTTCACCCAAAATAATAGAACATATTGAAAATGAAAACTATTCACTTGATGCTGTTTTAATTACACACAACCATAATACTGGGTCTACAGGGCTTACAACCTTACAAAAAATATATAACCCCAGAATATATGCTGCAGACACCGATTTAACTGGCGATGATTTTATTGTTTTAAAAGGTGATGGCATACTAAAAGCAGCATCCTTAAATGTTTCGTACTTTGCAGTATCAGGGCATACTCCTGATTCGATGGCCTATAAAGTTGGCAATTGTATTTTTACAGGAGATTCTTTACTTGCAGGAACAATTGGAAGTACTACAAATCCATACGCTCGAAAGCTGCTGATCACCAATATACAAACAAAAATTTTTATTCACAGCGATGAAGTTGTTATTTTTCCAGGTCATGGACCATTAACAACGTTAGGATCCGAAAAACGATTTAACATGGAAATAGGATGCCCCATGCTGCATACCCCTGGTGTACCACAAAGTAAATAAACTAAACAAGCAATTCTAATATATACTCCAACACTTTGTATAAATAATTCGTTATTGTATATGCAATAGTTGACGGTCGGTTTCAATACGTATATAATGCGACAATGGAAAAGAATCAATTAGAAACAACGCCAATTGTGCCACTTATAATAAAGATGGCTATACCCACCGTTTTGGCACAGCTTGTTCAACTTTTATATAATGTTGTGGACAGAATTTTTGTGGGGCGCATTCCTGATGTTAGTGCGCTCGCGCTTGCAGGATTAGGTGTTTCTTTTCCCCTTATTTCGCTTATTATTGCTTTTGCATCACTTATAGGAGTTGGGGGAGCCACTCGGGCAGCCATTGCCATGGGGTCAAAGGACAACAAAACCGCAGAAAAATTACTTGGGAACGCAATTACACTTATTGTGTGTGTCTCAATTATTTTAACCATCGTCTTTATGATTTTTAGAGAACCTTTATTATACGCCTTTGGTGCTAGTGATAATACTATTGAGTTTGCTTCAGGATACTTAGCAATATATCTTTTGGGAACAATTTTTGTCCAAACCACCTTGGGGCTTAACATTTTTATCACAAATCAAGGGTTTGCAAAAACAAGTATGATGACTGTTCTAATTGGTTGTATTTTAAACATCATTTTAGATCCTATTTTTATATTTTATTTTGAAATGGGTGTACGTGGGGCAGCACTTGCAACAATAATAAGCCAGGCTGTTTCTGCAATTTGGGTATTATGCTTTTTTATTGGTAAAAAGAGTTTTTTACGCATTAGAAAAGAGAATCTTTTTTTAAGGTTCGCAATTTTAAAAAGCATTTTTTCGCTTGGCATCGCAACCTTTATTATGCAGTCAACCGAAAGCCTCATTCAGCTTGTTTTTAATACAGGAATGCAAACCTATGGTGGGGACATGCACGTAGCCCTTATGTCTATATTTTTTAGTTTAATGCAAATTGTATTTTTGCCAGTATTGGGCTTAGGACAAGGTGCTCAACCAATTATCAGCTATAATTTTGGTGCAGGAAACCCTGCAAGGGCAAAAGAAGCTTTTAAATGCTTATTAATTATTAATTCACTTTTTACACTGGCTATTGTTTCAATTATTCTCATAACACCTGAAAGTTTTATTAGGCTTTTTACAGATGATCAAGCATTAATAGATCTTGGAGTATCTGCACTTCGCTTATATATTTTTGGTATGGCTTTTATGGGAATACAAATGGCTTGTCAGCAAGCATTTGTTGCAACTGGTCGTGCAAAAATGTCTGTGTTTCTTGCACTTTTGCGTAAAATTATCTTACTAACCCCGTTGGCACTTATTTTACCACGTGTAACCAATCTTGGCTTTTGGGGAATACTGGCAGCTGAACCCATAAGCGACATAATTTCTGTAACAACGTCGCTTGTATTGTTCCTATTATTTAGAAAGACAATATTTGTAAATTCAGTTAATACGTAATATATAACAAATGTGTTGGGTTTTATACTATCGTGCACTATGCTAGTGATTGAAGGGGCAAGTCAAAAACTAAATTGTCAATAATTTTTCATCGTTTTGTAAAATTTCAGTTAAAGGTATTCCCATAGGTTTTACATCTATGCCAATGCTTTCAAGCTTATCTACTACACCGAGTTGGGTTGCACAGGCTATGCATGCAATAACTTTTACACCTGCATCTTGAGCAGCTTTAATATTTTCTTGAATAGCTTTATTTTCTGCTACGAGCTTGGCTGTAGCTCCCCATACAATTAAGTCAATTTCATCCCACCAATTTTTGAGCATTGCATTTGTTGAATACATTAATACCATTTTTTGAGCTGTGTCTACATTATCGTTTGTCCATAAGATGTGTAATTTGTTCATTTATTGTAACCTCTATTACCATTATATCACAGAATTTTTGTATATGGTAAATAAGTTTGCAAGGTTTAAGAATATTTGAAAATCTGCATAATTCTTGCTAAAAACTAGTTTAGAGGTTTTGACAAAAGCTTAATTTTTTTTAGAAACTCTTGAGTTGTTTTCGAGTCATACCCTCTTGCTGCCATCATAAATAGTTTTGCACAAGTATGGGCATCGGCTAGAGCATTATGAGCTTCATATACGATTCCAAAATGTTCTGCTAAATAGGGTAAGTTGTGTTTTGGAAGGTGTTTCCACACTCTTCTTGCAACCTGTACGGTACAAATGCTTTTGCGTTTTGGAATACTTAGTTCAAAGTGGTTTAAGCACCCTTTTAAGACGCTCATATCAAATCCTGCATTATGTGCCACAAATGGACTTGCTTCATCTTTGCTGGGTTCGTTGTTAAGGAAGGGCACAATTTTATTTACCCATACTTTATCAAAATGAGGTTCTTTTTGCGTCATTTGTGGAGTTATTCCGTGAATATCAATAAAACGTGGGATAAAAAAATTTGTTGGAGGTTTTATGAGTGTGTATAATTCGTCAGTAACTTGTCCGTTAACATAGCGAATTAATCCTACCGAGCAAGCACTATTTTTATCGAAGTTTGCTGTTTCAAAGTCAATTGCAATAAAGTTCACTAGAACCTCTTTTTTACGTAGCGCATTAGTTCGCTTAAGTTTTCTATTTTTCTTG
>CAZUPJ010000053.1:0-8623 GCA_964622185.1 uncultured Treponemataceae bacterium | reverse complement strand
TTATCATTGTCTCCAATGCTAATTTCTTCAAAAGACACAGAGTCGTTTTCATTTATTACGGGGATTACGCCTTCGTCAACAAGTGTAAAAAGGGTGTTTCTCATATTGAGTGTTCGTTGCTTATCGCCAAAGTCATCTTTTGTTATCAATAATTGCCCTACGTGCATACCGTTTTTTATAAATGACTCAAGCCATTGTTTCATAAGCTCAACTTGACCAATGGCACAAAGTGCTTGTCGGTAATGTATATCTTTTTTTCGAGTCCAGCATTTTAAAGTGGAAAGCCCTGCAACTTGAGCCCCTGATGAAACAATAACCAACTGTTTGCCAATCGAAACAAGCTTTTCGCATTGTTGCGCAAAACTATTCATCCAGTCTATGTTTATGGTTCCGTCTTCTTTTGCAAGCGTATTTGACCCAATTTTTATTACAATTTTACGAGATTTTGAGAGTGTTTCTTGTATTGTCATCGCACTAAACCTTCTGAATCGATAATATATTTTATAGTTGTAAGTGCTGTTAAACTCATTGGTCCTCTGGCATGAAGTTTTTGTGTGCTTATGCCAAGTTCTGCACCAAAACCAAATTCTCCTCCATCAGTAAAACGGGTAGAGGTATTAACATACACACAAGATGCATCTACGTTCTGCTGAAAATAACGTGCACTGTAAAGCTCTTTTGTAACAATTGCATCAGAATGCTTTGTGTTATGAGTATTAATATGTTCTACCGCATTTATTAACGAGTCAACAATTTTTATTGCTACAATAAAATCTAAAAACTCGGTTGAAAAGTCTTCTTCACTTGCTAAAACAACTTTGGCATTTTTATCTAGTGGATGTAACACGGCATAAGATTTTTCGCAAGCACGAATTTCACATTTTCCGTTTAAAGTTTCAAGTAGTTTTGGCAAAAATTCATTTGCACACGATGTATGTACCAGTATGCTTTCTAAAGAATTGCAGGTGCCAGGGCGTTGCATTTTTCCGTTTTCTGCAATATTTACTGCCATGTCAATGTCAGCACTTTCATCAACAAAGAGGTGGCAAATACCGCTGCCAGTTTCGATAACGGGAATTCTTGCATTTTCTACTACCATTTTTATAAGATCCGCACCACCTCGAGGGAGTACAACATCTATTAATCCACGAGCAGTAAGTATTTGTCCAACTTCTTCTCTGTCACCTGGTGTTAAAAAAAGTGCATCTGCATAATCAGAACACAATGAGGTAAGACCTTCTTTAATTGCGAAAACAATTGCTTTATTTGATTCTAAAGCACTGGAACTTCCTCTTAAAAGTATGGCATTTCCGCTTTTCCATGCTAATGCGAAAGCGTCTACCGTAACATTTGGTCTGGACTCATAAATTATTGAAGCAACCCCAATTGGAACGCGCATTTGTTTTATGTCTAAGCCTTTTTCTGTTTTCCATCCGCTAGTAATTTCACCTATGGGATCAGTTTGTGAAATTACAATTTTTATGCTGTCGTTAATGGCATTTAATCTTTCTGTATTTAAGGATAAACGGTCAACAAGGCTTTCTTTCATGCCATTTTGCCTTGCTCTTTCAACATCTTTTGCATTTGCATTAAGAATCGTACTTCTATTTTTATCTAGAGCCTTAATGACAGCCTCTAGTGCAATATTTTTTTCTTCGCAAGTGAGATTTGCTATTTTCTTCGATGCTTGCCTGAGTGACTTAAAAATTAACTCTTCTATCATAATTACCTCTTCCCTTAGGTAGTAGTAAAAGTAAGATTATCCTTTTTATGGTATTTATACTGCTACATGAATTGCAAACAAAAAACTGCGTTAATTGGTGTAATGCTTGTGGATATTCTTTTCTAAAATATTATTAATAGTTTGCTAAAAAAAGCATGCCTAGTATTATGTAAAGTCGCCCAACTTTTATATCTTTTGGAAGATCTTGCTTCACATTTTTTAAAAACCACCAAAAAACACCGAAAGCGGGGTCAATTCGCAGTGCATACTCTGAAAAGTCATCTTTTGTAGATAATTTACCAAACATTAAAAATACAGCGTCATTTAAGAGGCCTAAAAAGCTTTCGTATACTTTTGCGTATTCTTTTTCATTTACAAGGGTACATACTTCATCCAAATTATATAGTACTTGGTCTTTTAAAACCTCATCAGATTTTTCGACCCATGTTTTTTGTATTAAAAGTGTCAAATTATTGTGAAAACTTCCAACAAGAGTTTTTTCAATATCGTGGTGATTCCCTTCTGCTAAATTTTCAAAAATTTGCCGCGATCCAAATACTTCTGCTATAATTTTTCCGCCTTTTATAACGGAGGCTTTTTTTTGATTATTGATAATGTCATCCATTGCATGTAAAACTTCTTTTGACACACATTGTTCGAGAATGCTTTCTGGAAATGATGATACTTTTTTCATACTTCTATAGGTTACACGTTTATGCAAAATTTATCAATACCCCAACGGCAAAACAAGGCTTATTTTGTATTTTTTAGTGTTATAAATTACTACTAAAAAGTGTCGGAGATGATTTTTTTATATTGGCCAGTGCAAAACTACACTGAATTATATTTAGTCTAAATAGAAGCTTGAAAGTAAAATAAGTCATCCTTAGTTTCAAAACGATATACACCATTATATTTTTCTATTACTTGTACCATGCTTTTTACCCCAATTCCATGACCCTCTTTAGATGAAATAGGTAAGTCATCGATGAAAAGAGGTTCATTTTGATACGAATTTGACATGTTGATACAAATTTTTTCATTCTTTTCAAACAATTCTAAATTGATACATTTTGTTTTTGACTCATCACTTGCAAGTATGGCATTAGAAAATGCATTTGCAAAAAGACTACAAAGATCTGTTATTTGAAAACGACTTACGTTGCTTATAGTTATATTTAGGGCGATTGAAATACCTTTTTCTTCTGCGTTAGCAATGTACAAAGATAAAATGAGGTTAAGAGATTCATTCTCAACATATTGTTTAGGAACACTTTGTATAACCGTATTACATGTTTGCTCTATGTATTGTTGTGCTTCTACGGTTTTTCCTTTTTTTATGCAAGAGTTAATATAATTCATATGGTGAACTAAATCATGCCTATGTATAGCAGATTGTTTTTCAGAGTGTCGTAGCTGATTAATAAGATCTGTTGCAGATTTTAATTGTAGGTTGGCCATATTTTGTTCATTTTCCAACTTTCCTTTTTCAGTAATAGCACGTACAGCAGCCACCGAAAAAACATAGTACAAAACAACAATTGCGGAATCTAAGAATTCTACTACAACTGCGCCTCCTGAGTATAATAAATCTGTGTACACTGTTAATACATATACCATTACATAATAAAAAAGAGGAACAAAAATAAATTGTTTTAATATTTTACTGTTTAGGTTTTTTAATTCTTGTATGTAGGGGGCAATGTATTTATAAATCAATACTAGCAAAGGAATGGTTATAGATATTTCTGTTATTGCCACTGCAATAGGACTATAATTAAAAAACATTGAAACAAAGGTTCCTATCCATTGCCGAGGACTACAAAATAAATATGCCGAAAGTACCGCAAATAATGCAACGAGTGGGTTGCATTTGAACATAATAGTAATGAATAAAAAAAGCGTAAGATGAATTGTTAAAGGGTAACTTAAATAGGTAATATCTAGGCCTAATATAAAAACGGAAGAAAATTGTATAACAAATAGAATTGTCATGCAAATAAAAAATTTTGCAATATTTTTCTTTATTGAAATTGAAGAAAACTCAAAGGTTAACATTGCTCCATATACCAATACAAAAAGAGCATTAACAAGTACAAGTATAGTTTCCATTTACTGTACCTCCCTATTAAGCTGAAAAGATAAATATTTTTGTTTTATGTCTTTGCTTTTACCTTTAGGAATTAAAACTTTATGACCTGTTTTTAATACAATTTCTCCATTTGAAATAGTGTTTATATAATTCATGTTTACTATATATGAGCGATGAAGTTGAATTATTTCAGAAAATGTAGAAAGGTGTTCTTTTGTGGAATGAAGTGTTTCTCTTACAGTTAAAACCGTACCATCTATAAAACTCCAGTTGACATAGTTTCCTTGTGCTTCGCAAAAAACAAGTTTGTCAATCGATACAACGTGAAGTTTATCTTTGCATAGCAAAGTTGTGTTTCTTTTTTTTTCGTTGTTTGCAAGAAAATCGGTTAAGAGGGAAAAAAGTATATTTACATCAACGGGTTTTAATAAATAATCTTTTGCCTTTACTCTAAAAGCCTCAATAGCAAATTCTTTACTTGTTGTTGTATATATTATATCTGCACTGATGTTTTTTTTGCGCAAAGCTTTTGCACAATCAATACCATTTATGCCAGGCATTACAATATCTAAAAAATATACGTCAAATATGCTATTGTTATTTATAGTTTCTAATAATTCTTCAGCGTTATTAAACAGTGAAATTTTGAAAAGCTTTTTATGCTGTTGTGCGTATAATTGCACAATGTTCTTTATGGTGATTAAATCATTAGGGGTATCATCACAAATAGCTATACGCACTATACAATCCTTCAGTTTTGTGTATTACAGAATGAAATAAAAATGTGTTCTGTTGTTTTGGGTTTTTTATAGTATATCATATTTTTATAATTATAGTCCGAGGAAAAAAGTCTTTTCGTCCCAAAAAAAGGTCTATTCATCAAGTTTGTATTGACGAATAAAGAGTTTGCATCTATCATGCATTGTGGATAATTCATATAAAGGAGAAAAAATGAAAAATCTTTTTAAGAAAGGTGCCTTACTGCTTTTTGTAGTTATGGCAGTATTCGCGTTTGTAGGATGTGAAGACCTTATAGGGGGAATAAGTGGTGTTGGTGGTGCCAGCGGTACTGGTGCCACCAATACCGCCGTTCCTCAAGGCTTACAGGGAAAATTTGACTTAACTGGGGGTAAAGAATTTACATTGGCAGCAAATACCGTTACTGTCAGTGGTATAGATGGTGATACAAATGGACTTTACAATGTAACCAGTGTAACCGCTGTTGGTAATGTTACCACAATAACAGCTTTTCGAAATCCAACTCTTATCATTACTATTACTAAAACAGGTGACACATACTCTGTAGAGGTTACGTTAGATAATAACCCAAAAGTGCCTTCGACAATAGTTCAATTCACTCCCACAACAACAGGGGGTGAAAATGCAGGAGGCGAGAATCCTAGTGATGCTGGCAAACTTTCACAAAGTAGAATAGGTAAGTATCAGATAGAAAATAATCAGGGTAGCTTTATTTTGCAAGCAAACACTTTTTCCATACATGGCATAAGCTTAGCTTATGATGGGCTCTATACTATAGAAAAGGTAACATCTAGCGAGTACTCAGGCGTAACTGTAAGCATAGACATAGAGGGAAAAAAGAATAACGTCACTAACACCATTAAGCTCGTGAATCCAGATAAATCCCCTTCTGTTACCGTAGGGACTGGTATAGTAGATGATGACGGGGTGTACTTACAAGACTACACCTTTACTGCCGGCACTTTTGAACATAATATTACAGTTCCTACAGGGGTAAAGACGGAATTTAACGGCACCATCCTTTCTATCTCATTTAATGAGGGCGGAGACAGTATACAACAAGCTCTTGGTAAAATAAGTGCTTCACAACGTTCAAGTACCACGGATATACAATTCGTGAACGAAGAAGGTAAAAAATATGTCCCCGAAGATGATATGTCTAATTTGTTCAAAGATTTTGAAAAACTCGAGACGTTTATAGGTTTGCATTTGATTGATACCTCAAAAGTATACGATATGAGCAGCATGTTTTCAGGTTGTGAAAAACTTGGGTCTACATATTCTCCACCTGATCTTACAAGTTGGAATACACAAAATGTTAGAAACATGAGTCGTATGTTTGAAGACTGTAGTGAGCTTAGGAACGTAACATTTGGAGGAGATTGGAATACCATAAATGTAAAAGATATGAGCTATATGTTTAAAGGGTGTTCTCGTATGGATACTTTTACCGCCTCTGGGTTTAACACTCAAAATGTAACTACGATGTATGCAATGTTTATGAATAACTCTATCAGGGATCTTGATTTATCAGGATTTAACACAACAAACGTAACAGATATGAGAAAAATGTTCTCAAGAGCCTCTCTTACCAAACTCAATATTAACGGTGCAAACTGGAATACTCTCAAAGTAACAACTGTCAAGATAGGAAATACTACAAGCAGTGCCGCCGAAGGTATGTTTGAGGACTGTAATTATCTTTCCAAAGATCAGGTGATTTTGTATAACAATGGTGCGAGTCTTTCAGAGCAGGTAAAAATTGAGATTAATAAGTTACAATAATATCAAATAAGATATCTATTTGATATTATGCTTGTAAAATTCAAAAAGCAGTGGTTTGTTTCAGTTTTGAAACTGCCACTGCTTTTTCTTATTCGAGTTCTAAATTTGCCAGCCACTCTTTTACACAGGCATCACTTGGCATTCGCCAGTCGCCTCGGGGCGATAAGCTAATAGAACCTATTTTTGGACCATCGGGTAAACAAGAGCGTTTAAATTGTTGAGAAAAAAAGCGTTTTATAAAAAGGGTAAGTCTATTTTTTATTTCTTGTTTTGAAAAAAGCTCTTCTTTTGTGCCACTTTTAAACGCGTGCTCTGCCAAAAATTGAATTTTATTGGGAGTAAAGCCCCATCTAACAAAATAGTATAAGAAAAAGTCATGTAAATCGTATGAGCCTAAAATTTCTTCGGTTGCTTGAAAGCCTTTTTCTTCTGTTTCGGGGATAAGTTCTGGGCTTACTGGTGTTTCAAGAACATCGTGCAATACGTTTGCCAGTTTTTGTTTTCCATCTTGAATGGCAGAGGCTTCATAGTATCGAACAAGGTGGCGCACAAGTGTTTTTGGAACCGATGCATTTACACCGTACATAGACATGTGGTCGCCATTGTATGTTGCCCAGCCTAGTGCAAGTTCAGATAAATCGCCTGTTCCTATTACAATGCCATTTACGCTGTTTGCAATATCCATTAATACTTGTGTGCGTTCTCTTGCTTGCGAGTTTTCAAATGTTGCATTATGCACATTTTTATCGTGTCCAATGTCTGCAAAGTGGTGAAGTACTGCCTTAGAAATGGGAATTTCTCGCAAGGTTACACCGCTTTCTTTTGCAAGTAAACAGGCATTGTGGTATGTTCTGTCGGTTGTGCCAAAACAAGGCATGGTAACAGCAACAATTCCTTTTAAGTCTAGTTTCAATGCCATAAAGGCTTCTAGCGTAATGAGTAATGCAAGGGTAGAATCAAGTCCTCCGGAAAGCCCTACTACAACCGATGTACAATTCATATGACGTAATCGCTGTATAAGTCCTGCACTTTGCATTTGAACAATTTCTCTACATCTTTCGACTATTGCATCGGGCTCATTTGGAATAAAGGGGTAGGGGTCCACAAACCTGCAAAGAGGCTTTGATAACTCTGGAAGTTGAACACTATGGGTAATGTATTCTGCTTTAAATTGAGATGCACACGAAGAAAAAGACGTGTTTTTTCGTCTTTCTTGTAAAAGTTTTTCTGTGTCTATATCTGAAACGCAAAACGATTCTTCTGCAAATGGAAGGCTTTCAGAAAGAATAGAGCCGTTTTCTCCTATTACATTGTGGGCAGAAAATACAAGGTCGGTTGTTGATTCTCCTTGCCCTGCATCTGCATACACATACACACACATAAGACGTGCCGAGTGAGAAGAAACTAAAAGACGGCGATAATCGTTTTTGGAAACGGCTTCATTGCTTGCAGATAGGTTTGCAATAATTGTTGCACCATTTTGTGCATGGCTGATTGAAGGAGGGCAGGGTACCCATAAGTCTTCACAAATTTCTACGGCAAAACTTACGGCACTATTAGAAAGGGCTGTAAAAAGCTGGTTTGTTCCAAAAGAAATAGTATAGGGGGTTCCTTGCAAATCTGGTATAGATATGTTTTCTATTCCTTCAAAGGCAGGTGCAAAGTGGCGTTTTTCATAAAACTCTGCATAGTTTGGAATGTGTGTTTTGGGAACCAATGCAACAACTTTACCATCAGAGCAAACTGCTGCAACATTGTACAAAGCTCCTTGATAGGCAAAGGGGAGTCCAACAATAGCACTCAGTGTTTTATTTTTTGTCGAATCTGCAATTTTTGCCAAAGCGTTTATGGCAGCTTCTTGCAAAGAACATTGAAAAAATAAATCTGAACAAGTATAACCTGATATACAAAGCTCTGGAAATACAACAAGTGAGACACCTTCTTTTTGGGCCCTTTCAATAAGAGATATAATCTCTTTTGCATTTGCTTCGCAGTCGGCAACGGTTACCGTTGGGCTTGCGCATGCTACACGAATAAATCCATACATAAACTTATTATACACGCGTAAAGATTAAAAAACAAGAGCCACTAAAAGATTATACAATACTTGTTTTGTAAATCTAAAAGAGTTATTCTATAGTTGTTATTTTTTTTAATCTATCTTTAATCTTAGTATGATATAATAAAATATAACACAAATAAAAGTGAAAAAAGAGCGTGCGTATATTAGTAGCAGAAGATGAAAAAGACATGAATACTGTAAT
>CAZUPJ010000052.1:0-8847 GCA_964622185.1 uncultured Treponemataceae bacterium | reverse complement strand
AAATGATTGAATAAATTCACTATTCAGTGTATAGTTATTTATGGTCGAAGAAAAAATATTTACCATTTTGGATCTTCTTAGCCTTAACTTAAAAGGGCATGATGCACTTAATCTGCAATGTGTAGGAGGGCGAAAAGGTTTATCCAGAAAAATTACGCTTCCCGATTTAAACCGCCCAGGGCTTGCGTTATCAGGTTTTTTTGATTCATTTGGGTTCGCTCGTGTACAAGTTTTTGGACAAGGTGAAAGTACTTTTCTTTCAAAGCTGGTAGAAGAAAACAATCTTGAAGCCGTAAAAAAATTTTTCACATATCATGTGCCCTGTTGCGTTTTTACACGCAATATCACACCTCCAAAAGAATTCCTTGATCTTGCAGAATCTGAAGGCTGTGCTGTTCTTAAAACAAATTTGGAATCTACCGATTTTACTAGTCGAATTTTGCGTGTTTTTTCTGATATTTTTGCAGAACACAAAGTTATTCATGGTGTTTTTGTTGAAGTATACGGAATCGGAATAATTATTAGTGGAACATCGGGTGTTGGTAAAAGTGAAACTGCTTTAGAGCTTGTTCATCGTGGGCATCGTCTTGTTGCAGATGATGTAGTAGAAATACGGTGTGTAAACGGAAATATATTGCTTGGGCGTGGGCCAAATAAAATGATTAGTCACCACATGGAAATAAGAGGTTTGGGAATAATTAACATCCAACAACTTTATGGTGTAGGTGCTATTCGTGAGCAAAAAGAAGTGCAACTTTTGGTAAAACTCGAAGAATGGAACCCTCAAAAAGTCTATGACAGACTGGGAACTGCCGATAACACAGAAGAAATTCTTGGGGTAAAAGTCCCAAAGATTGAAGTTCCTGTAAAGCCAGGGCGTAATATTCCAATCATTTTGGAAACAGCGGCAATGAATGAGCGCTTAAAAACCATGGGGTATCACTCGGCACGTGATTTTAATCAAAACGTATTGCGTTGGATAGAAAGCGGGGAGTCTCAATCCGATTACTATGGAGTAGAAGATATATACTAAGCAACATAGCTTGCTTTTAATTAATAAAACGATTTTAGGAGTATTAAATATGGTAGAAAAAACCGTTATTGTACAAAACAGAGCTGGTGTTCATGCTCGCCCTGCAGCATTAATTGCACAAACAGCAAATAAGTTTGCCGCAGAATCTTTTATGACAAAGGATGGAATGGAAATAAATGCGAAATCAATAATGGGTGTTATTACAATGGCTGCTGCATATAATTCATCTATTATTATTCGTTCCGAAGGTTCTGATGAATCTGAGGCCTTAGATGCACTTTGTAATCTTTTTGATACAAAATTTGAAGAGGACTAAAACTTTTCCCCATGAAAGAATTGACAAGTAGGCAAGAAGAAATTTTACATTTTATCACTGCTTTTTCAAAAGAACATGCATGCCCACCAACCGTGAGAGAAACGGCCGGGCATTTTTCTATTTCGATAAAAGCGGTGCAAGATCATTTTTCTGCCCTTAGAAAAAAAGAATACCTTGCTCCTGCACAAGGACGATCACGTTCTCTTCGTTTGCTTGTCAATACAGAAAAACTAGACTCCAGCAATGTGCTTCCAATTCCAATTCTAGGAAAGGTCGCAGCAGGTAAACCAGTTTTTTGCGAAGAAAACCATATGGGTATTTTAAACGTACCTATTACCATGATTGGGAAAGGCTTTGATTACTTTGCCTTGCAAGTGCAGGGTGACAGCATGATTGATGCTGGTATATTAAACGGGGATTTAGCAGTTATCCGAAAGCAAGAAAATGCTTACGACAGGGAAATAGTTGTAGCCCTTATTGAAGATTCTGTTACTATAAAACGTTTCTTTAAAGAAACGTCAAGAATTCGGCTTGAGGCTGAAAATAAAAAATACAAGCCCATTTATTGCCAAGATGTACGTATCTTGGGTGTTCTTTCAAATATCATAAGGAACTATTAGTGGCAAATCATTTTAACACCTCTGTGCCTGTGTGGCTTTTTTTAGGTCCTGAAGTTGGAAATAAAAATGACGACATAAAACAACTTCGTGCAAAGATAAAAAAATTACTTGGTGATGTAGATGAAGATACCTTTTACGCAAATGAAACTCCATTATCACACGTTCTTTCTCTTTTGCAAAACGGATCGCTTTTTTCTGCTGGACGTTTTGTTGTGCTCCGTGGTGTCGAGCTTATAAAGAAAAAAGAAGATATTGAAATGTTATCAAATTGGATTGCAGGCATGGAAAAAAAATCTTCAGATTTGACTTCTGCTTGGCTCGTGTTAGTTAGCGATGAAATATCAGTAGACAAAAAACTTGAAAATCTTATACCTAAGCAAAATAAAATAATATTTTGGGAAATGTTCGATAATCAAAAAAATGACTGGGTGAAAAACTGGTTTATTAAAGCAGGTTTTTCAATTGATGCCGATGCAATAGAAACCATACTTGACTTAGTTGAGAATAATACGGAAACATTACGCAATGAATGTTCTAGATTTTCGCTTTGCTTTGAAAAAGGAAAACATATCAGTGTTGACGATGTCGACACAATTTTAAGCCATAACAGAGAAGAAACACCCTTTACACTTTTTGCAACCCTTTGCGACAGTGAAAAAAGCACGTCAGATAAACTAAGTGCCTCTTTGGCAATTCTGCAGCATATACGAAATTCTAAAGAGTCGTCATGTGTCCAGTTCCTTGCGGCTCTTTCACATTGTTTTAGAAGGCTTAAAGCGTGGCATATTCTTCATGCAGAAAATGCATATCCAAGCGATTTTGATTTAAAAATTAAGGGATTTTCCAGTAAAAAAATGCAGTCTCAATATGCTAGTGCTTCAAAAATTTGGTCTATAAAAGAAACCGTATTGTGTTTGTCTCTGATTTCGCAAACAGATATGACTATTCGTACCACAGGGAACATGATAGAAAATACTATGCTTCAACAACTATTATATTCCCTTGTAGTAAAAAAAGGTCGCGAATTACAAGTCTATACTGTTTAATAATTGTTTTAAACTTCCCAGTTCTTCTTTTGTAAGAGATATACCTTTGCTCATTTTACTTGCATCAGGTGACCAAGATCTAAGGTCGTATTTTGCTTCTCTTCCGCCCCAAGAAACCAAATTTAACTTTGTTTGCCAACCAGACTTGTTTGTAGAAAGAATACCAAATTCTTTTTCAATGGTGAATGTAAAATCGTTGTCCATTTGTTCCTCCATGTGTTTATTATATATATATTATAGCTAGTTTGGTTTGATTTTAAACACTTTTTTTTAAAAAAAAGTAGAAAAAAGTTGCATTATTTACCACAATGGTGTAAAATATCAATGGATAGTTGTGAGAATAGGAGTTGAATATTCTTATTTTCACAATTTTTAGAATCTTTAATTAGGAGACGCAAATGAAAAAAATCATAATAATGGGAGTGTGTTTAGCATTACTCATTCTGTCTGGCTGTCAATCTACTCCAGAAGAGGATGTTGTAACGCCAGAACCAACGCCTGAAGTAGAACCTACACCTGTAGAACCAGATCCAGCTCCAGAACCTGTAGTTGTAGAGGACTTTTCCGAAGCTAATGAAGCATTAATTGCTTCAACAACTGAAGCAAGAGAAAAAGCAATTGCAGCAGGAGCAGATATATACTTTAGTGATGAATTACTAGTGGTCGATGTAGCATCAACTGAAGCATTAACTGTGTATAAAGAGGGTGGAGATGCAAAGGTTTTTAATGAGCTTGCTGCAGACTTTATGTACCAATATCAAGCTTTAGAACAAGCCGCCATAGCCGCGAAAACTCAAGAAAAGATTTTAGAAATGGGCTTTGAATCGTATGATCTTGATAATTACAATGCTGGCAATGTGGCTTCAAATAATGCATATGAATTATTTAATTCAGGTGCAGATGGCAAAGCTATTTATGACGAAGTAAAAAAAGCTGCAGACTCTTATAATCTTGTATTGCGAACAGGTTATATTGCTGTTGCAAATGAGAGTCGCTCAGAGTTTTTAGCTGTAAAGGTTAAAGCTGATGAAATAAAGGCTAGTGTTGCAGATAAAGCAAACTATGCAAATGCTATTGTATTTTTTACACAAGGGGATGCAGATTTATTATCCGATAATCCTGAATCTGCCTACGAAAATTTTCAAATTGCAACTGGACAAATGACATCAATTTATAATTCTGTATTAGAAAAAAGAGCATTAGCACAAGATGCAATGGATAGGGCTCGCAGGAGGACTGAGAGTGCCAATGAAGTGGCAGTTGCAGCAGATGAGAAAGTTCCACTTGCCGATGTTGAAGCACTTGGTAATGTAAGCGAAACTGAAAATACTCAGGAGGGTGAATAATATGAAAAAAGTATTACTTGCTATACTTATGTTATTGTGTATTGGAATATTACCAGTTAGTGCACAAAGTTATACTGATAACCCGTATCAAAAAGCAGCCAGAGATTATACAGCAAGGTCTGAGGCAGCATTTGATGCAGGAGAATATGAATTGGCTGTTGAGTACTCCTTATTAGCCGAGGAAAATGCCGAATTGTCTGAGCTTTATACCGCAGAAATGCTTAACAAATATGAAGCAAATTCAAGAATAATCTATGCACGTAACAGAGTTGCTTATGCACGCGGTATAAATGCTGAAATATATTATCCAATGGCATACGAAACTGGTTCAAAGGCACTCGACAATGCACTTCTTGCCTACGAAATAGAAAACTGGGTGACAGCTACCTTGTATGCAGAAGAATCTCTTACAGCACTTGAAGGTATAAAAGAAGTTAAACCACTTCCTGAGTATTATGTTGTAACACCGTGGGAGCAATCAAGAGATTGTTATTGGAATATTTCAGGAAAACCATTTGTGTATAACAACCCATTGCTTTGGGAAAACTTGTATCAATCAAATAAAGATGAGATGAGCGACCCCGACAATCCTGATTTAATTCACCCAGGCATGAAAATGCACATACCAAGTCTAACTGGTGAAATTCGCGAAGGTGTGTATTCACCAAGTATTTCGTATGACACATACGGCTCACAATAATATATAATGTAAAGGCATTCAGTTTGTTCTGAATGCCTTTTTTTTATGCGGTAAGTGCTATATGTTATAATTAGTTGTTTTCATTTTGTATGTAATACATCAATGCTGTACCCATCAATGCATGAGTATATGGAGCTTTTCCCATGTTTGCTTTTACCTCGCGTACTGGAATTGCTTGAAAGCGTACATATTCATCTTCATCTAAGTTTCGTATTTTTGTATTTGTTAATTGCTTTGCGGAATATACGTGGAGAGTGTTGCTAAAAATAGCAGGGTTCGGATTTATCGATCCAAGATGTTTTATTTCGCCTGCATCATACCCCGTTTCTTCAAGGAGTTCGCGTTTTGCCCCAACTTGATGAGGCTCATTTTCGTTTACAACGCCGCCTGGAAACTCTGTGCTTAATTGTTCGTTTCCGTGTCGCCATTGAGTAACCATCAAAAAGCAGTCTTCTGGTATTCCATACTCTTTTTGTGCTTGCTCCTTATCTAAAAAGGGAATGGTAATAACCCAATCAGGTGCATCCAACACAATAAAAGTAGATTCATTACCTTCTGGTGAAACTGCCTTTTGTTCATTTACATCCATAATTCTTGTTTGAAGTATGATGTTTTTTTCAGTTGTATTCCAAATAAGATGTTCTTCATTTTTTGACATTTTTTTTCCTTGATTTATTAAAATTCTAAATATAAGCCTTGTTTTTTAGTCATACCACATGTATAATATATGTAAAGAGTAATGTCAAGGTAGTTATTCTTTTAGTTTGTTGGTAGTAATTTACTAACATGTATTTTGAAATGAAAAACCTTGGTAGCGATAGCATAAGTTTATTTCATTTTCTACCAAAGTTGAACTTCTTATGAGGAGGATATTATGGCAATTATTGCAATTTCTAGACAAGTAGCGGCATTGGGTGATGAAGTAGCCCAAGAATTAGCAAAAAAGTTAGGGTATACGTTTATTGATCGAAAAGAAATTGAAAAGCGAATTATAGACTTAGGTTTTGCAGAAGAAAAATTAGAAAAATACGATGAAAAAAAGCCAGGCTTTTTTGCTTCGTTAGCTAAAGATAGAGATGAATATTTAGATTACTTGCAAACAGCAGTGCTAGAAGCAGCCTCTACAGGAAATTGTATTCTAATTGGGCGAGGTGCCTTTGTTATTTTAGAAAATGTTCCAAATCTTTTATCGGTTCGTTTCGTTGCAAAAAATGAAGTAAGGATGGAACGCCTTATGAAAGAATTTGACTGGGACGAAAAACAGGCACTAAAACGAATAGAAGAAAGCGATGTTAATAGACAAGGTTTTCATAAAAGTTTTTTTAATCTGTCGCCTGAAGACCCTTCTTCATTTCATATGGTATTAAATACTGGCGTTTTTGACGAATCAACCGCTGCAATTATTCTTTCAGAAATGGTAAAAGGACTTATTACACCTGAAATTGAAAAAGAAGGGAATGAAAAAATCGCAGCGCTGTTGGAAGCTCAAAAATTGGTAAATGCACTTATTTTTGAACATAAAATAAATATCAACTTTTTGAGAGCAGTTATTGATGGCGACACCGTTACACTTCAAGGTATTGCAGATTCTGGTGTGCTTGTTGAAAAAGCAATTTCGCTTACAAAAGAAATTATGCCAGGAAAAAATGTTGAATCCGCAATAAGTATTGTTCAAGATTTTAAGGCATACCCCTAAAAAATGAACGACCTTTTTGATATTGTCTCAGTCATTTTAGCGGTAAGCATTGCTCTTACGCTTGGTTTTTTTCTAAAATGGTTTTTTCTACTCATTAAAAATGTCCGTAAAAAAAATACTGGTGTTGTAACAAAAAAAAGGCATGCCATGGAAGCGTGTTGTGTGTGTTTAAGTATTGCAATTGCCAGCGTTGCGGTTATTCTTATTTGGACTGAATGGCAATCAATTCTTTGTAATTTATCCTTTGAAGACATGCTTTATTACGTAGTATTGCTTTTGTCTTTTTTGATAAGTGTTGTTTTCTTTAGGGTGCTTGCTCCTGTAATGTTAGGGCTTTATGCTCTTTATTGCTGTGTGTTTTTGTTATTGCTTGTGAACTCTTATACAGCTCTACCTAAAGATTTTTCTGTAGAAGTTTCACAGGGAGAATCTGTCGAGTTTCAATCTTTAACACTTTCATATAAAAATCTTCTTCCAATGCCCCGTTATTGGGTAAATGTTCCTGTTGCAACCGCTCAAAGTGAAAGTTCCTTAGATAATTCAATCATCTTTGCCCCATTAATCGAACAATTTGGAAAAGAATCTTTTGTAACAAAAATTATTGTGCTTCTTTCAAGCCTTGTTATGGAAAAAGAAGTAGGCTTTAAAACAATGCGGGTTGAAGCTAGTTCAGATAATACTCTTTCGAAAACATTTAATTTTTCGTTATATGGTAAAAATTCTGTTATACAAGTAGAATCGTTTTAAATAGGCAGTTTACTTTTTCCTGTATTCCTGTTACAATATTAATATGAGAACAGCAGATGCTTTTACATGGGTGCGCATTATCTTTGCCCCAATTTTTTACGTTCTATTTATGATACCCGAATGGACAGGTAATTTTGCACAAATTACGCTCATTATTCTATGGCCGCTACTTATTTTTGCAGAAATAACTGACTTTTTGGATGGTTTTTTTGCCCGCAAAAAAAATGAGGTAAGTGATTTTGGAAAATTTTTCGACCCTTTTGCCGATGTTGTTCTTCATCTAACAGCCTTTTTTTGCTATGCTTCGATAGGGCTTATGCCAATGTGGGCGCTGCTGCTTATAGTTTTGCGAGAAATATCAATTCTGTTTGTTCGCCTTATGTCTCAACGTGAAGGTGTAGCTATGGGCGCCGCAATGGGTGGGAAAATAAAAACCGTTTTATACATTGCAACAGGAATGTTTTCGCTCGTGTATGTCACGTTAATGTACTTTGTGTCCGGTTTTACCAGTCAGTTATTTGTTGATATAAACACTGTATTGTATGTAATTTGTGTTTTGGCATCATACGCATCCTTTGCTCATTACATAGTATTGTACCTTAGAGCGAAAAATAAATAGCTTTGAGGGACTAAAATTTTTGTAGATATTTTGGCACCACCCGCAAAAGCGAGTCGGGCTATTCGGGGTTGCGCTGTTGCTTCATTCTCGTCTGCCCCTGCTATAGCTTCGCTGCTCCTTTGATAGTTAATTGGAGAGTGAAACGGAGTCCCTGGTGCTTAAGGATTATTGAGCTAAGTAAGGGTTGTTGTAAAAGACAATTACGCAAAAAGATGAAAGAGTCTTAAGTATAATTGAAGAGGTAAAGAGCCTAAAAAATGAGCTTAGAATGCGAGAAGATAAGCTAAAAGCACTTTAGGAAGGCATTGAAGGTAATAAAGTGTATGAAATGTTATAAATTTGCAAAAAAAAGCTAAAAATTCGTAAAAAAAGTGAAAAAAGTTTAAAAAGGTTGTTGACACTGAATATGTGTTTATGATATATTATCAACACTCGCCGCTGAGCAGTAGCGACAGCGAGAAAGAGTAAAGAGAATATTGAAAAGTAAATAGGGAAGGAAAGAAAGATAACTAACAAAGCGAAAGTAGAGTTAGTTGACATAAGCAATTATGTAGTATAAGAGAGCGTGAAGCTATGTTAAGGAATTAATATAGTGGAAGAAAAAAACACGAACCGAAAATATAGTAGCTGAAAGGCTACTAGTCAGAGGCTTAGCTCGAAAGAGAGAAGCCGATGTTCCTTTAAGAATAAGGGACGGACATCAAAATGAAAATCAATGGTCTTC
>CAZUPJ010000051.1:0-8912 GCA_964622185.1 uncultured Treponemataceae bacterium | reverse complement strand
TAATATTTTTAATTCACGCACTAGCAAAGGCTTGGAACAAAATACCTGCAGAAGTATATGCTATACTGAATGATACGCATATTATTGATGACTATGTTTTTCCAAGTTATGACACCTTACATACGCTTGGAGAACAGTATTTAATACAAGATATAACAGAATTTGTACAGGAAAAGGGTGTTATACTATGATAGTGTATCATGGTTCAACACAAGAAATTCAAAGTCCCGACATTTTATTTTGTAAACAGTTCTCTGATTTTGGTAGAGGCTTTTACGTAACTACATTTAAAGAGCAAGCAGAAAACTGGGCAAAACGAAAGGCTCTACGTCAAAAAAAACAAGCTTGTGTTTCGATATATGAGTTTACAGAGAAAAATGATAGCTCTGTGTTGCGTTTTTCCAACCAAGATGTAGAGTGGTTAGATTTTGTTTTTGAATGTAGAAAAGGTAGTGATTTATATACGCAGTATGATATTATTATCGGAGGCGTTGCCGATGATGATGTTTATAAAGTTATAGATTTATTTTTTGAAGGAATTTGGTCAAAAGAACAGGCTTTACAAGAGTTACGCTACTATAAAGTAAATGACCAAATTAGTTTTGTAAAACAAGAGGCTTTAGAAAAAGCACTGACTTTTCAGAATTCATATATGGTATAAATATGACAGATATAAAAATTTTAGAAAGGCTTCGTAAGCGTAACCTTGAAGAACATATTATAAATTATCTTACCGAAGTTAAGAATGTTGATTTACGCACTGCTCTGGATGCTTATTATAAAAGTTCTTTGGCAACGGCTATAGAAAACAGTATGTACGGTATAGAAAATTTAGATTATAAGTATTTGGTTAATGATTTATTAGAAAATGAGCCAGAGTTATTTGAATGATTTTTATTGCCCTCTCTGTCTATTCACAATTTCTTGTGCTATTTCTTCCAATCGTTCAATAGAATATTCAAAAAATTGCTTAAAGGAAGGACAAAAGTAGTTTTTATCCAGTTGAGCTCCGGTAAAATTGTCTCTATCTCTTCTGCATCCACCGCGGCATAAAGGATACCACTTACAAACTTTGCAATCTTCATCTACATACAGCGATTTTTCAATAAAGCCAATTTCTTTCCTTTTTTGGTTTATTTCTTCAAAGGAATCAGAATTTATGCTTCCAAGCTTATACTCATCTAAAACATAAAAATCGCATGGGTATACACCACCATCTGCTTCTATAACATTTTGAAAGGTGCACGTTCCCATCATGCCGCAAGATTCTGGTGGTTGCCCAAGCAAAAGCATAACAAGGTTGTCAAAATAGCGAATTGAAACAGGTTTCTCGCGTTTAAAGCTTCTATACCAAAGGTCAAAAAGCGCTTTTAAAAACTGTGCATATAATTGTGGTGTAAGAGACCAATCATATTTTCCTCTATCTTCTCCAATAGGGTCGAGACAGGGAATGTATTGTTGATAGGCAAAATTGTTTCTTTCAAAAAAAGCGTACACGTCTTTTATGTTTTTTACAAGGTTAGCTGTAACAACGGTTAGAATATTGTATTGAACATTGTAATTGTTAAAAATTTGTCCAGTGCGAAGAATGCGGTTAAAGGTTCCGTCTTTTTTTGCATCAAAACGTAAGGAGTCATGCACTTTTTTGTTTCCGTCCATAGAAAGGCCAACTAAAAAGTTGTTTTCTGCAAAAAACTGCGCCCATTCGTCGTTTATAGAAAGGCCATTTGTTTGAATGGCAAAAAAAACTTGTGTACTTTCGCCTTTGTATTTTTCCACAAGGGCAACAAATTTTTTGTAAAAGTCGAGGCCTATGAGGGTTGGCTCTCCCCCTTGAAAGGCGAAGGTACACGGCGAAAAGCCTTGTTTCAGTGGTTTTTTTACCAAGTTTTCGAGTGTTTTATCGCCCATCATGCCGTAGCTTTTTATTTCGCGTTTTTCGGTTTCGTCGCAGTAAAAACAATACGTACAGCGCATGTCGCATAATCCACTTGCAGGCTTTATGAGTATATTAATTGGTAAAGGGTTCTTGTTTTTTGCCATGATTTTGCGCTACTCGAAGAAAAAAGACATGCTTATACTTGAGTCAAAAGTTTCGTTTGACGTAATATGTAGCTGATTTTCCTTTTTTGTCCATTCTTTTGGGGCATTTGCATAGTCTGGTAGCGTATGCCAGGGCTCAATGCACAGAAAACGTAATGTTGGAGTAGTTGCACTCCATAAAAGAACAAAGGGAAAATTTTCAATATCAACAACAATTTTGTTAGAGGTATCATTTTCTTTAAGTGCAATGGTTTTTGATGTTAAGCCTTTTAAACAAATAGAATCATGTGAAAAAATATCGTCATTTAGTTGAATGGTATCGCTGTTTTTTATAAAGTCTTTTTCTTTTCCGTTGGGATGACCTTTTTCCATGAGAACTTCTTTTGCTGTTTGTGGGCCATCAAATAGAACGGAATAATTTCTTGTAGGTGTTATTTCATTAAAAGGACAAATAAAACCAGGGTGGAAACCTAGACCAAATGGCATGGTTTCATTTGAAGTGTTAATAATTTTTATAGAGTGCGTAAGTGTTTCCTTGTTTAATGAAAACGTTTGCTCTGCTCTGAAAGAAAAAGGGAAAAGGTTAGACTTATTAAAATCCACCGTAAAGGTAATGCTTTCGTTATTTTTGCTTTCAACTGCAATATGCTCTTCATCTCTTAAAAATCCATGGAGAGGTGCGTTAAAGTTTTTCTCGTTATGTGAAAAAGAGTTTCCAACCATGCGCCCTGCCCACGGAAATAATATTGGAGCTTGCCTATTCCAAATAGTTTCATCTTTTTGCCATAGTCGCTCTTTTCCATCTTTTGTTTTTATTGAAGAAAGTTCGCCTCCAAGCGTGTTTATAGAAACTGTTAAAAATTCATTTGAAATTGTCTTTATCATTGATCCCTCTGTTTAGCGTAATATTTTTGTTAAAACGCCATCTTTTTTGCGCCAGTTTTTATTTACTTTTACTTGTAAATCAAGGTCAATTCTGTAGTCAAAAAGCTTTCTTAGTTCTTTTATGGATTCAACGCGGATTGTTTTTATCATTGTTGCACCTTTTCCGATAACCATACCTTTTTGACTTTCTCTTTCCACTACTAAAAAGGCACGTACCCAAAGTTCTTTACCATTTTTACGCCATTCCATGTCGCTAATGTCAACATAAATTGAATGGGGTATCTCATCTCTAAGGCGATTGATAGCTTGTTCGCGTACAATTTCTGCAATGCGAAAATCTACTTCTTGGTCGGTGTAATATTCTTCAGGATATAGGTTTGGTGCTTCTGGAGCAATGTCGTATAATGCTTTTAAGAGCTCGTTTATACCAGTGTCTTCTTTTGCAGAAATTTCTAGTGCACGACTTTCTGGAAAATCCTTAAACGTTTTTTCAATAAAAGTTTTACAAAGAGCAACCTTTGAATGTTTATCATCAATTTTATTTATTCCTATTACGGTCTTATCTGCAAAAGGTATAATTAATTCTGCAGTTAATTTTTCTTCTTCACCTGCGGGGCGAGTGGAGTCGAGCATGTATAAAATAAGGTCTGCCTCTTTTAATTGTTCGTGGGTAATTGATTTTAGCTTAAGATTAAGTTTTTTGTCTGAATTATGGTAGCCTGGGGTATCTATAAATACAAGTTGACCTAAAGATGTGTTTACAATTCCCTTAACGGCATTACGGGTTGTCTGTGGTATTTCTGAAACGATTGAAATTTTTTCACCACTTGCGGTGTTTAAAAACGTGGACTTTCCTGCTGAAGGGCGCCCGATAATTGCAACTACTGCTGTTTTTGTACTCATACAAACAGTATACAGGAAAAAAGCTTAGTCGTCTATGAGTTTTATGCAATAATTTCTACTGACTGTTTTCGCAATAATTGCAATTTTAGTCAGTAGGAATTAATGATAAAATATAAAAAAGAATAGTTGAAAAATTAATAAATTAGTGTTAAAATGTAATAAAATGGAAATATTATTTACTAAAAGGAAAAACAGATGAGTGATGAACTTTCACCTGAAATACTAGAAATGTTAAAAAACAGTGCGGAAGATGCTTCGTTAGATGACGATGAATATGGAATGATTGACGACACTGTAGCTGAGGTAGACCCTTCAACACTTCGTCCAGTAGCTCCCTATGCACCAGTAAACTTACTTATTAAAAACTTTCAACCTATAGAAGCCTTTTTTGAAGAAACACCGGCAGCTTTTTTTGATGATAAAGATTATTATAAAAAAGCTCTTTCTGGTGAAAACGACAGTGCCCAAAGGGTTCATACCGTTCTGTCAAAATATTTAAACTGCCAAGATCCAAAAGATAGAACAGTATACCGCCAACAAATGACAAATGCATATTGGGAATTATTACGCTCGGTAGCACCAAAAATGACATCAAAAAATGTTCTAATGGCAAAAAGAATGCTAATGCGTTACGGCGTAATTTTGCCCTCTCTTTTTTCGATCGAAAACAAAGAAACTTTTTCAAAAGCTTTTGTAGAAAATTCATCTAACGAACCAATTTATTACTTAGACGAATGGTTTAGAGATATAGCTTTAGGACACCTTCCACTATCTGCAACAGATGAAGCTCCCGCAAGTAGAAAACCAGCGGCAGGAAGCTCTGAAGAAGCAAACAGACTCCGACAGCTCAAAACAAAAAGTGAAGCGAAACTTCAAACTGCCGAAAACTTTTTAACAATGAAAGAAAGCGAGCGGGCAATGTTGGAAGCCGAAATAAAATCAAGAATAGACATAATAAGCGACCATCCTTTTATTCCGGGAGCACAACCTCATAAAGAGCCAATGTCAGAAGCTCAAAAAAAGATGGTTACAGAAATTAATGAAAAGCTCAGACAACTTTTAAAAAATGATAAAGAACTTGCAAGCCACTATCGAGACTTCCAAGAAGCAAAAGAAACAAACAATAGCTTAAAGCAAAAAATAGAGTCTACAGGTGGAGAAACAACACTCCAAGTAAGCGGTGCCGATGTAAGCACCGAAATTGATACTGTTCATCAAATGGCAAAAATGACCGTAGGTAGACAAGGTAATCACTTTCCCATTTTTACACGCGAATATTTTCATTGCCTTCCAAAAGAAACAGGTTTTAGAGAAAATATAATAGATATTATGACTTGGATTGAATCAATAGATCCTACAGCCTATTGTCGTGTTCATAAAAATGTGCAAAACAGGATTATTCCATTTGTTATATTAATTCCAACGTATGGAGAATTTGGTGTGTGCTGGGAACCGTTTAGCCGATACAATCGCGTAACAAGTCGTGCCCGTATTGCTATTCCAATGTATTCTAAAAATCTTAAAAACTCTCTTTTAATGGCTACGGCAGATTTACGGTGGCAAGTTGCAAAAGAAAAAGCCTCTTACTATTGGATGGAAGAGGGAATTACCGGTCAATATTATCAATGGTTTGTTTCACAAAAATTAAAGGGCGATATTAAAGACTACTTTGTAAAAGACTACTTACTCTGGATGACAAAAGAAAGCGAGGGTGTGCAAAAACTCGAAAAAGAAATACGAGGTATTTTTTGGCGACATATGCCATTTTCGCAAGAACTTAAAGATAAACTTAAAACACGAAGTTTGACATATCAAGAATTGTACCAAAAAGACCTCAACAGAGCAATGTCAGACGGTTATTAATAAGGGCGATCCCTGCCTACAGCAGGTCGGGTTTTTCGGGGTTCCGCTGTCGCTTCATTCGCATCTGTGTGTTTGCCGCGAGCAAACCCTTACAGATGCGAACGGTTACGCCGCCCCTACAACCCCTAACGCACGTACCATATGCCTTCCATGGCGTATGGTACTATTAAAAAATGTGGCATCCTTGCCACATCGTTAAAAAAAATAGGAACTAACACATGTACCATGAAAGAGCAGAAAGAATAAGAGATGTGCTTCGCTACGTGCGAAAATTTTCTGGAAAAACAACTGTAATCCATCTTGACGACTCTATAATTGCTTCTGCCTATTTTTTAAGCCATATTAACGATATTAGTCTCATTCATGAAGCCGGTTTGCACGTAGTTATTGTTCCAGGCGCACGGCAAAGAATAAATGATGTTCTAGATAAATCTCATATTGAGTGGAATATGAAAAATGGTTTTCGCATAACCGACGACAGTGCTGTTCCCCTAATAAAAATGGCCGCCTTTGATATGGCAAATCGTGTAATGACCAGTCTTGCAGGAGAAAGAAAAACTGCTTTAATTGGAAACTGGGTAAAGGCACGCGGTAAAGGCATTGTTGAGGGCACTGATTATGGAACGTGTGGAGAAATAGCAAGTATTGATTGTGAAGGAATTGAAAATATTTTAAACAATAATTTTATACCAATATTCCCTTGTATAGGTTGGAGTACTGCAGGAAAACCCTATAATATTTCATCAACGGCTTTAGCGTCAGAAATTGCTATAGCCTTAAAAGCAGAAAAACTGTTTTATTTAGGAAATCATACAACCGTATTAGCAGAAAACTCTTCTCTGCCCGCCACCGTTCAAGTCGATGAAAACGGTAAAGTTTTTGCAATGACCGTTGAACAAGCGAATGAATTTATTGCCATAAATAACGATGATACCAAACTACATATAAAAAAAGAAATAAATACTCTTGTAAAAATATGTGCTGAATCGTGTTCCAAAGGTGTTGCGAGGGCTCATATTGTTGATGGCAATCTCGATGGGGCTGTTTTGGCTGAAGTGTTTTCAGATATCGGCCAAGGCACAATGATTTACAAAAATAATTACGGTGGAATTCGCTTTATGGAATGCGATGACATTCCGTCTGTATTAAGTCTTATGCATCCTGCTATTGAAAAAGGAATACTTTTAGAGAGAACTGAAGAAGACTTACAAAATTCATATTCAGATTATGTTGTATATGAAATTGATGGTGGAATAAAGGCCTGTGCTGCTCTTCATTTGTATGAGGAAAATAAAGAGATTGCAAAGCAAGGTGAAATAGCTGGAGTTGTCGTTGATGAAAATTTCTCTCGCATTGGTATTGGACCCAAACTTATTTCTTTTTTGATTGAAAGTGCAAAAGAAAAAAAGTGTGATAGCGTTTTTGTGCTTACAACTCAAACAGCAGATTGGTTTGAATCGCTTGGATTTAAACAAGATGCTATTGAAACACTTCCTCAAATGCGAAAAAGTATTTGGGAAAAGAAAAAAGTATCAAAACTTTTTCGCTTAAAATATTAGTTACAATTTGGAACCTCCGAAAAGTGAAAAAGGAGGTTATAACTATTAAAAAAGAGAAGTAAAAAGAGCTGGTATTGCAATAAAGTTTCCTATGGCACCGCCCAAGCTCGATAAAAAGAAAACCAACAGAACTTTCGAAATTCTATTTTTATATATTCCTCTTATTGAAGAAAAATCATCTACAAGGCTTTCCATATCTTCTACTTTTGGTTTTTTAATCGTTGCTTGAACAAGCCCAGTAAAAATTCCAACAGCAATAAAAGGATTTAGTGTTCCAAGCGGTGCACCTATAAAACCTGCTATCACAGTGAGAGGATGACCAAAAGCTACCAATGCACCAAGTGCTGCAAGAGAGCCATTCCACAAAAGCCAATGCAATAATAAGTCTAAAGAAGTTTCTGCACCACCTACAAAAAAGCCTGCCGCAACAAGAGCTATGATAAGGGCAGGAAAAATCCAACCAGCAATTTTAGATCCTATGCTCGGTTTTGGAACAATGTCTATAGCGGAAGTATCGGAAGTTTTTTCACCTGCCTGAATTTGGTTAAGATATTTTTCTATACCAGGTAAGTGTCCTGCCCCTAAAACGGCAACAATCTTATTTCCTTTTGTTTCCCATATTTTTGATGCTAAAAATTGGTCTCTTTCATCTATGAGAACTTCTTTAACTACTGGAAGCTCTTTTGCAAGTTCATTCATCATAGCATCCATTTCGTTTGATTGTTTAAGGCTTTCAATTTGCTCTGCAGTTATTTCTTCTTTTTCAAAAATAGTAGCAAAAAGGGTCGCTATAAGTTTCATTTTACCCCAAAAACTGTTTTTTGCCCACGCACGCCGTAATGTTGTTTGAATTGAACGGTCAACCATTTCGACTGGAATGTTTAGTTCTTTTGCTTTGTTAATGGCAGCTCTCATTTCATCACCGGGTTTTACGCCAATGTCAGAGCCAATTTTTTTTTGAAAAGATGATAGCACGAGATTAGCAATCATCATAAAGCCGCGACCTTCTTTTAAGACTTTTATAATGTCAAGCTTTTTCCATGCTTCAGGATCTTGCATAGAAGCATAACGACCACTATCAAGTTCAATGGCAACACAATCAGGCTTTTTGCTATCAATGAGCGAAATTGCTTCGTCTATACTCTCTTGTGAAACATGTGCTGTTCCCAGAAGTGTTATTTCTTTATCACAAAATTGTAAAACAATTTCATTATTATTTTGTGTTTGCGTATTTTCTTTCATATCTTTCCTTGTCGTGCCATTAGAATGTTGTATTGTTCTTCATTTCTTCAACAGCCCACTCGCACATTCTATATTCAAAAAACATAGGAGCTTGCATATCTATAATTTCAAGATAATATTTATTTGCCAGGGTGTCAAACCCATTTATGTCGTAAAAAACTGCCATATAAAATAAAAGTCGCCCTCTCGTTGTGTTGCTATCTTCATTTACTACTTTGTTTAAAACGGCAGCATCTCCCAGACCATCGTAAAACAAGCGCATCACTTGGTAGTCAAGTGATTCTCTGTCTGCATAGCGCATGGCTTGTCGTAAAAACTCTTGGTTTTGTTGTGTTTTTCCCTCACGTAAGTATGTTGCAGAGATTAATAGTGCATATGATACTTTGTTAGAACTTTCTGCATATACATTTAAAAAAG
>CAZUPJ010000050.1:3960-9024 GCA_964622185.1 uncultured Treponemataceae bacterium | reverse complement strand
TTTCGTCCTTTAAACTCAATTTGAACATCTACACCTGTTTCTTTTTCATAAGCTTCAACAGCTTCTTTGATAACCATAGCTTGTGGTTCACTTTCTGACCACATTGACCAATAGACAACTTTTGGGCCAGTTTCGCCACCACCACCAGCAAAAACTAGTGATCCCATCAAGAGTACAATTCCAATAATCGCAATTGTCTTTTTCATAAATCCTCCATCGTGCTTTATACACGAAAAAAAACTTTTAACTGCCTATACAGACAGCTTTAACTATGTTATACAAGCGTTTTCATAAACGATTGCACTACATCCCATTGTTCATCCATAGATTGCATGAGCTTAATTTGTGTTCTTGCTCTATCTAGGTTTTGATTTTCTCGTTTTATTTGATAATACACGTCACCATTAACATGGTCGGTTAGTATTCTTAGCCCCATAATTTGAGCAAAGTTTCGTCCAGATTCAGGAATTAATTTTTTTTCATAATCGCTTAATACAGGCCCTGCAACTTCAACATAGCCTTTTATAAGTGGTTTAAATAGTTCAAAATCAAAATGTACTTTTGATAAGTCTTGTTCATCTTCTTCTGCGGTATTTGTTGCAGTCCTTATAAGGTCGCCTGTGTCATAAAGGTGAGTTCCTGGCATAACGGTATCGAGGTCGATCATGCAAATTGCTTCACCTGTTTCATCGTCGAATAAAATATTATTGAGTTTTGTGTCGCTATGAGTGATTACTTCTTTTAGCTTCCCTGATTTTAAACCATCAATTAAAATCATTCCACGTTCACGGTTCTCTAAAAAAAAGTCAATTTCTTTTTGAACACTTGCAGCACGTCCTACTGCATCATTTTTTAGAGCTTCGTCAAATTGTTCGTATCGCCATTCCATATCGTGAAATCTCGGAATAGCTTCAAAAAAACGAGGGCCTGAATAATCTGCAAGTTGTTCTTGAAAAAGCCCGACTGCCTTACCAACTTTATAAGCAAGCTCTGCATTTTCCATTACTTCAAGGGTACGTGAATTTTCGACAAAAAGGTAGGTGCGCCAATACTCGCCATCTTCATCAACATAGTAAAGCTTTCCATCCTTTGCAGGAACTACTTGCAATGTTCTTCGGCTTATATCTTTTGCTCCACTTGCTTGTAATTTTTTGACTATATGAGAAGTTGCATTATGGATATTTTCCATTACTTCATCTGGATGTTTAAATACATTTTTATTGATTTTTTGGTGGGTATAGCGAACCTTTGTTCCGCCTTGGTTTCGAGTAGCCAGATATGTTGAATTTATAAATCCCTTTCCAAAGCCTTTGTAGCTTTCTAAGTCTCCATATGTACAAAATGCATTTAAAATATGCTCAATTTTTTTTATACCCATAATACATCCTCAATCTCCCAAATATTATAACATAGATTTTAGATATTGCAATACTAGAAAGGATTATTTTAGCTAAATTTTTATGAGGAAGATCAAAAAAAATTGGGAATTTTTTTATCGAAATTAATCAACGTATCTACTCTCAAAGCAACCTAAATATTTTTAAATACATCTTCGGCGGTTAAACAGGTGTCTAATAAAAAACCTTTTTGCTCTTACCACTTAGAAAGCCCGCGGAAATAATACAGAAAAGTCAAATATAAGGTGATAAAGTTTTATTTAACCTACATACATATTTTTGTTTTACCGATAAATTCCATATTGTTTTATCTCATCTTTCATAACTTCCATTATGGATAGGTCATATTCAATGTCATGGCTGGGGCGCGCTATGTATCCGCCATTTTTTGCAAGAGCATCTATGCAATTTCTTACCTCTAAACGTACTTCGTCGGCTGTTACGCCAGGTTTGTCCAGTACGTGCTGGCTATCTATTGCACCACAAAAACTCACTTTATTGCCATATAATTCTTTTAGTTTTTTATAGTTGTTACAAGGTTGCACAGGGTCAAATATATCCATCCCCATTTCAACGAGATCGGGAAAAATATCTTCTATTTTTCCACAAGAATGCTGAAACACAAGGCATCCTTCACCATGGATTGCGTCGTAAACTTTTTGAACAGCTGGTTTAAAAAGTTCTCTCCATGAAGCAGGAACCATAACAAGCTGATCTTGTATCCCCCAATCATCGCCATAGCGAATCATATCAGGCGAAATCACACTACACAATTTTTTTATTACTCTTACATTATAGTCTGCAATAGCCATAGCCATTTCTGCTACCTCGTCAGGATTCGTAATTGTGTACACTAACAGGTTTTCCATACCTAATAAAAGGTACATACGTTCAAAAATACCGAAGTCTAAAGCCCCTGTTATCCAATTATTTTCTCTGTCGATGCTTTCTAAATCTATAGGGTTTCGACTCCAGGATTCTTTTATATCACTCCAATCATAGCTATCCACATCAGGAATTTTGATCATTTCTTTCCAGTTTTCAATATCTGGAATAATGGGCTCTTCATGCCCAGGATAAGTACCACCCTCTGCTTCTTCTCTAAAATCCCAGAACACACCCCAATCATCGCGTCCTGCAACTAAAGGGCGCTCAATTATAGGGTGAACCAAAAAAACTTCACTTTCTATTCCACAAGGAACCCACTGAGGATTATTACGCATAATTGCACGTCGTAAATTTTCTTTTTGAGTCATATTGATTTACCTCTATGTTTTCATATAGAATTATACACCATAAATACATATATTTGTAAAAACATTTTACTTTTCCAACATTAATTGTTAATAATTAATTGTTAATTATTAATTATTCTGCTATACTTCCCTCATGTCAGGAAATACATATGGAGTAATTTTTAAAGTAACAACATTTGGAGAAACTCACGGGGAGGCACTTGGGTGCGTTGTAGACGGATGCCCCGCAGGCATTCCCATACTAAAAGAATATATACAAAAAGAGCTCAATAGAAGGCGTCCCGGAAACCACGGAGATGAAAAAAATGCAGCTGTTACTCCCAGAAAAGAGGCCGACGAAGTTGAAATAATGAGTGGAACTTTTGAGAACCTTTCTACAGGAACCCCTATTAGCTTGCTCATTAGAAACACAAGCCAAAACTCAAAAGATTATTCACATTTAAAAGATGTATTTAGACCAGGTCACGCTGACTACACCTTTTACAAAAAATACGGTATGCGAGACTATAGAGGAGGTGGACGCTCCTCTGGTAGAGAAACTGCAGCGAGAGTTGCAGCAGGTGCCATTGCAAAAATGGTTTTACAAGGTTCAAATGAAAATCCAATAGAAATTATTGCCTATACAAAAGAAGCATGCGGGATAAAAGCTTCTAAAAGTGCTACAATTAATACATCCAGCATTGAAAGCAATGCTATGCGCACCCTTGATAGCGAGACAAGTAAAAAAATGCTTGAAAAAATTACAGAACTACAAAACCAAGGCGACAGTGCAGGTGCAATTATTGAGTGTATTATAAAGAATGTGCCCGCAGGACTTGGCGAAACAGTGTTTGATAAAGTAGATGCAGAACTTGCAAAAGCAATGCTTTCTATAGGGGCTATAAAAGGCATTGAATTTGGAGCAGGTTTTGAAAGTGCAAGAATGACTGGCTCTGATTGGAACGATGAAATGATACTTGATGATAAAGGCAGAACGACATTCAAAACAAACAATGCCGGAGGAATTCTTGGTGGAATGTCCAATAGTAATGATATTGTATTTAGAGTAGCCGTAAAACCAGTGCCAAGCATAAGTAAAGAACAACAAACGATAAAAATAAACGATCATGGAAGTTATTCCAACACAAGCATTCAAGTTACAGGCAGGCACGACGTATGCTTAGCACCAAGAATTGTTCCCGTAGTTGAAGCTATGGCGGCACTTGTGCTGGCTGATCTTTTACTAAGAAATAAATCTTCACAATAATTTTTTTTACAACTCACTTACACATTTTAGGAGTATACCGTGCGAAAAACACAACCATTATTATATATTCAAATAACAAAACTAATAAACCTTCTTTTTTGGATTGTTTCAACAGCAAGTTTTTACGGCTATGTACATTTTTTAAAAACTGCAGAAGCACACCCTCTTTCAACACTCGACAATATACGTTTTGAAAGCATTTCAAACAATTTATACGACAGAACAACCCCTCACCCATTACAGTGGGATGAAAGCATAATACCTGCAAGCACCCCAACTATTCTTGCAAAATCGATAATTATTACAGATTTACTTACAGGAAGTATTTTATATGAAAAAAATGCCGATGAAAGTATTCCTCCTGCTTCAATGACTAAAATTGCGGCAATGTATGTGGTATTTGAAGAAATAGACTCTGGTCGTATTAGCCTAGACGACATTGTTCCTCTTCCTCCCGAAGCGTGGTCTATAAATGCACCGCCGCAATCTTCTTTAATGTTTTTAGGCGAAGGGCACATTGTAACATTGCAAGAAGTACTTTTAGGTTTAAATATTTCATCGGGTAATGATGCCGCAGTTGCCGTTGCAAATTATGTTTCAGGCTCTATGGAAAACTTTATCGCAAGAATGAATGAAGTGGTACAAGAGGCAGGGCTTGAAAAAACTCGCTTTTTTGATTCATCAGGGTATTCTGCAAAAAACACCACAACTGCAAGAGAGTTTTCGAAGTTTGCTCGCATCTATGTTCAAAAGTACCCCGAAACCTTAGAACTTTTCCATACAGTTCCTTTAATAGCATATCCGCAAGAGCATAATCTTCCACCTTCAAGAATCGGATTAGACTTCCCCATAGTGCAAAAAAACACAAACCCAACCATTGGCGTCATTGACGGTGTAACAGGATTAAAGACAGGATTTATTGATGAATCTGGATATAACTTATCGCTTACAGTAAAACGCGATTCAATGTATATACTCAGTGTAACAATGGGAGGCCCTGGAAATAATTCAAGAGAGGGACAGACAAACAGATTAGCAGACTCTATTGAAATAGTTGATTACGCCTTTACCAATTTTAAGACTGCAAGCTATGAGGCAACAGTAGAGGTAACACTTCCTGTTCTAGAAGGAAAAGATAATCTTCTTTTTGCAAGAGAAGCTTGGG
>CAZUPJ010000050.1:0-3950 GCA_964622185.1 uncultured Treponemataceae bacterium | reverse complement strand
ATGCAAAAACACTTTCAAGAACAGTAGTATTGGAAAATTTTGCAACAGCTCCAATTTCCGCAGGACAAGTACTTGGACATGTTGAATATACTGTAGATGACATAAAAGTGCAACGAGTGCCACTCTTAGCAGACAGAAACATTGAAAAAGGTTTTTCAATGTTTTTGTTAAATTACATATTAGGAATAGCACTCAGTAATTAAATTGAAATAATTTTTGTGGTACATCCGCGTATTTTCAGTCTTTGCAAAAAAAATAATAACCTGTGCCCATCTGTGTAATTCTTGCGGATGAATACTTATGTATTAAATAAAGTCGCCCGAAGCTTCTTGTTCTATAAAATACATGTCCTTGAAAGGATGAATATCTAAAGCATTGGGATACCAACCACCAAGAATACTTGTATCGACTACATTAAATGAAACAGGATGAGAAAGGGGTAAAATAATACCTGCATCAATAAGATACTGTTCAGCTTCTGAAAGTTTTTCGTAGCGTTCTTCTTGATCTTCAATAGTTGTCGCTTCTTCTAAAATTGCATCAAATTCTTCATCTGTCCAATGTGTTTCACGCAACGACGATCCACTCCTAAAAAGTTCTAAAAAGGCTAATGGGTCTGCAAAATCTCCAATCCATGTATAGGTAAATAAATCTGCGTCCCAACCATCAAAACTTCCCAAGTATCGTTCACTTGGCGTTGTTTCGATTTTTAGCGTTATTCCAACTTCGGCTAAGCCATCAACCATTATTTGTGCTTGTTCACGTGTATAATCAAGATCAGGAATTGCAAAAGTAAGTTCTAATCCCGTTGGAATTGTGTTTTCCTCTTCATCGGATTGCACTTTATAGCCTGATTTTTCTAAAAGTTCTTTTGCATATTCAATATCTCTCTCTTTAATTCCTACAATATCAGGATAAGATCCAATAGGCAAAATTAACGTTTCTGCTGGCACAAAACTTGTTCGCAACAAATCCCACGGAATCGCAGAAATTACCGCATTTCTAAGATCAGGATTATCCCAAGGTTTATTATGTGCTTTAAAGAACACAAATTCGGTTCCAAACTGAGGAGCTATATACAAGGTATCACTATCATAAATTTCGTGTACCATAACACCTCCTGTTGCCCATTGTGCTTCTCCAATATTAAAACGATAGGCATTTTCGCTTGTATTATCATCGGTAATTATTTTTATGGATGGTATTGCAACCTTTTTTTCGTTATAATATTCCATATTTTTTTCAAAAATAAGAGTATCAACATTTCGTTCCTTTAATACATATGCCCCCGAATATACATCTTTTTCTTTTGGAACAACCGAAAATGCGTGATGCGTTAAAATTTTTGCAAAAAACTCGGTTGGTGCATTAAGACGAACAGTAAGTGTAGTTCTATTTTTTACTTCAATACCCACGTCATCTGCACTTATTTTCCCCTGCCGATAATCTGAAGCACCTTCGATACAATCAAGCAACGATGCAAAAGGTGCGTTTAGACTTGGCTCTAATAGGGCAATCCAAGAATCTTTTACATCATATGCAGTAATTCTTTCTCCGTTAGAAAACGCTGCTTCTGGACGAATGGTAAATGTCCACGTTTTTTTATTGCGAGAAACAGCAAAATCCTCTGCAACCGCTGCTACTGGTTCCAAAGAAAGGGGATCATACACAAAAAGCCCTTCGTACAGAGCGTTTAGAAGTTGCCCTTCCGAACTATAACTTGCCGTATGTGGATTTAAATCATAATTATGAACCGAATCAATAACAACAAGCTCTTTTTGAATTGAAGGGTTAAAAATTTGTTGAGCCCATACAGAACAAACAACGGTAACTATGAAGATAGTAAAAATAATTTTTTTATTCATTTGTGATTCCTAATTTTTTCATTTGTTGTTCGGTCGTCACAGCAGAAACATACTCTGCTTTATATTTATTTGCCTTAAGTATGGTGTTTTTCATTACATCTAAATCAATTTTGATACCCTTAACTTTTGTTCTATTTGAAGGCTGTACTTCTGCCTTAAAAAAGTCATCAAAGCCACTTAAAACACCAAACAACGACTGACAATCGCTGATTTTTTTTTGGACAAATTCAAGCACTGATTCTTCTGATTCCGTATCGAGTTTTGCATATACAGACGAATTTTTGGAGCCTAGAGACGCAAAAATTCTTGACCGTTGCACAAGACCATCAACAAACTTATTATAATCAATTGTTTCAATTTTTTCAATTTGAGAAGCCATATCCCGTGTTCTTATTTTATATTCAATAGTTTGATTTCCTATCCCAAAGGCAGAACGAATAGTTTCAACAAATTTTTTAAAAGCACTCTTTTTTTCACTTTGTAAAAGAGCATGGTTTTCTTGAATTTTTTGTTGAATTACATCCAAAGTAGGAGAAAACGAAGGCAAAATTTTTACCACTTCAAAAATCATATTCTTGGTGTCTATAGCCTTTGTTTTTTCTGTTTTTTCTGAAGAGTTGGTAATAAACTTTGCAAGAACCGCCTTTTGAAGTGCGTCTTTTGAACTGCCATAATTCTCTTGTACTATTTCTTCTACAAGGTCGGGAAAAAACCGTTTTTTATCCATGTAACTAGGAAATGCTTTTTTTATTTCGTTAAAGGCATTGTTTACATCCAGCTTTTCATATGTCGAGGCAAAATTGGGAGCGTGCAACAATTCTTTACGTACTTCAATTTTATATAATTCCCTTTGTGTATTTACGAGGCTTTTTAAGCTTGTATTGATTTCTCCAATTTTTTTTGCAGCAAGCCCAAGCATATTATTTAACAATCCGATTGATAAGCTATCAGTTCCATTTTTTATGGTCATAATAATATTTGAAAAGAAGCGCATATTTCCTTGAGCATTAGAATTTGAAAGGGCTTCCCAATTTAAGAACCCATTAAAAGCTAATATTTTTTTTATCTTTTCTGGAGTTAAGGCGTCCACAGAAAACTGCATGTAATGACATAAAAAATCTAAGGATGTTTCATAATCCGATAAACGCACCCCCAAAACAGTTGGACCTTCGTTATCTGGAAAATCACTTGTATCAGGAAGCATAATGTCTACAACCCTTTTATCGCGTTTGTAGGGATCGGCAACAACGAGTTTCTTTTTTTCAAGCATTTCAATTATGTTTTTTACAGCAGAATGAAAAGCTCGGTAGTTTTCAAGCATTTTCGGAAGCTCTGTAGCATTAAGCCATACGATATTTTTTTCTGCAGCACTAAAAAGTTCATTTTCAAAATTTGTTTCTACACTCATGCTTCAGTATCGGCATAAAAATACGTATACAAAAGAAAAAAATCATTAAGGCTTAAATCACTTTTTGTTACTTTTTTCAAAAAAAACTCAACTAAAACGACTATAATACGTATATCCCACTTCAAAAGGAATCAATATGCATACAGATATTTTTGATATTGAACGCTATGAACAAGTATCAAATGAAGTAGAACTTCCAAAAGAAGTTTTTGAAACACAAGAAATGTATGAAACAGACCCAGATCCTGTTTTAAGTGAAACCGAAAAAGTGTATGGTATAAAATATCTGTATCCGTGGCAACGTATGGTTGTTGAAAATATTTTTGAAGCTGAAAAAAACAGAGAAAGGGGAAATCAAATTGTACTCCTTCCAACAGGGGCAGGAAAGTCGCTTTGCTTTATGGTTCCAGCCCTTTTTTTACCTGGCCCTACACTTATTTTATATCCACTTTTAGCACTTATGAGCGATCAAGAAAGACGCATGAAAGAGGGAGGGCAAGAAGTGGTTGTTTTTAGAGGAGAGCAATCTCCTGAAGAACGAGAAGAAAATTTCAAGAAAATTTCAAACGGAGCACGCTTCATTCTTGCAAACCCTGAAGTATTGCAAAATGAAAACTTAATTGAAAAACTAAAAAAATGTAATATTTCTCATATTGCAATAGATGAAGCACATTGCG
>CAZUPJ010000049.1:0-9094 GCA_964622185.1 uncultured Treponemataceae bacterium | reverse complement strand
GTCTAAGCACAATTGAACAAGTATTTTTCGATGTGCTAAATGGTAGACACATTGTTAAGTGTTGGAATATAACACTATAAAGCCCACCTTTTTTAAGCTCGTCTAACACAATGGCATCAACTTCTCTTGTCATATCTAGTCGATCTTTTGTACAATAACCTTCGTTGAGTTTACAATTGTCTTTCTCATAAAAACAAAGTACTGTTCTATTAACACCGCTTAACGCATTTGTTATAAACGAAGATGTTTTTTCGAGTTTTTTCCATAAGTCACTACTTGGGATAGCTTCTTTGTTGAAGTCTATTACTGCAGGGAATCGGTAAGTTCTAAAGTCGCCTTGTACTCCAACAGATTTTACCGGAAGCACTCGTTTTGTTACGTTTCCAATATCTTGGCTTGAAATATCAAGCTTCCTAAATTCTTGTAATGCTTCCTGTAGCTCAAGGTTACCATCTCTTCCTGTTTTTTCGTCAATTGTAATGTTCCCATCAGAGCACAATACATTTATACTTAAGCCAGGACCTGGGAATGGGTGTCTGAAAACAAGCTCATCGCTAAGCCCTAATTTTTTCCCAACAACGCGTACTTCATCTTTATATAAGTCTTTTAGTGGTTCAATAATAAGGCCTTTTTCAATTAATGCTTGAATGCCTTCAACACGGTTGTGGTGCGTTTTTATCACATGTGAGTTTTTTGTTCCGCCAGACTCAATAATGTCCGGATACAAGGTGCCTTGCCCTAAAAGCCATTCATCTTCGTTTAGGTTGAGTTTCTTTATTACGTCATCCCGCACGGTAATAAATGTTTCACCAACTGCATGACGTTTTTTTTGTGGATCTACTAAGCCTTTTAGTGCGTTTAAAAATGTTTGACTTGCGTCCTCTACAATAAAGTTATCAAAGCCAAAATCTTTGTATCGTTTTGCAATAATGTCGCTTTCATCTTTTCTCATAAAGCCATTGTCTATATGTAAGCCCAAGACTCTATCTTGTCCGAGCGTATTATTTAAAAGTGCAAATGCAACCGTAGAATCAACGCCACCTGATAAAAAGAGTAATACTTTTTTACCTTCGGATGTTTTCTTTATATCATCCCCAATAGCTTTTAAAACTTGGTCTTGACTCCAGTTTTTTTTCATACCACAAAAACGTGCAAAGTTTTCAAAAATTTTGTCACCGCAAGGACTGTCTTTTACTTCTGCATGGAATTGTAAACTAAATCGTTTTCGCTTTATGTCTTGAAGGCTTGCAAACTCACAATCTTTTGTAAAGGCAATTTTTTCAAATCCGTCGGTTAGTGTTACAACAGCATCTTGATGGCTCATCCACACTTGCTCGTCATTTTCTAAACCTTCAAATAAGGGGCTTTTTACGCAATCTTTTGATAAAAGCCTTGCAAATCCAAACTCACCAACATCTGCCTTTTCTACCTTTGCACCATAGTGTTTTGCCATTAATTGGTGCCCGTAGCAAGTTCCCAAAATAGGAATATCTAAATCAAATATTTTTTCATTAAAGTCTGGAATGTTTTTTTCATATACAGAAGATGGACCTCCAGATAAAACTATTCCTTTTGCACCTTCTAAACTTTTAATATCGCAAGAGGGTAGGGAAATTTCTGAATAATAGCCCATGAGTCTAAAACGTTTTGCAATGAGATGTGCGTATTGACTTCCAAAATCTAGTACTACGATTTTTTCTTTATTTTCCATGATGTTCCTTTCGACTCCTGTTATTATGATTTTATTGCTTTAGCACTGTTTTTGAAGGATTTCTATAAACGTTCATAATTCGTAACTAGGAATTAATCAAACATTGCTCTACGAAGTCTCTAAAAAGTGCTTGTGGCTTGTTTGGACGAGACTTAAATTCTGGGTGAAACTGTCCTGCAACCATCCATGGGTGCTCTTTTTTATCAAGTTCTACAATTTCTACTAGATTTCGTTCTGGGTTTAATCCACTTATTTTTAAAGTTGATTTTTCAAATTGTTCACGGTAATCGTTGTTAAATTCGTAGCGGTGTCTGTGTCGTTCCCATACTAAATTTTTTCCGTAAGCTTTTTGCGCTAAACTACCATCTACTAATTTACATTCATATTTTCCAAGTCGCAGTGTTCCACCAAGTTGTTTGCCTTTTTGGTCATGCATAAGGTCAATTACAGGATGTGCAGTTTCTGCGTTCATTTCGGTAGAATGAGCACCCGCTAGTCCTAAAACATTGCGTGCATATTCTATAACCACAATTTGCATTCCAAGGCAAATACCGAAGTATGGAATTTTATTTTCACGGGCATATTTTGCAGTTAATATCATGCCTTCTACACCTCTTGTTCCAAATCCTCCAGGTACTATTATTCCATTTGCACCTTGTAGTTTTTCTTTTACAATAGATTCATCGGTTAAAAGTTCTGAGTCTATCCAGTCAATATCCACTTTTGCATCGTGAAAAATTCCAGCGTGGATTAAGGATTCTGCTACCGATAAATAGGCGTCATGAAGTTCAACATATTTTCCAACCAGTGATATTTTAACCGTTCTTTTAGGGTTGTAAAGACGGTCGACAAGTTTTTCCCACTCTGTTAAATCAACTTCTTTGCAATCAATCTCTAGTGTTTTGCAAATTGCCTCTCCTAGTCCTTCTTTTTCCATCATAAGTGGAACTTCATAAATTGACTCCGCATTTAAGTTTTGTACAATTGATTCCATTGGGACATTGCAAAAAATAGCAAGTTTTTCTCGAGTTGCAGAATCAATAGGAACTTCGCTTCTAAGCATAATAATATCAGGTTGAATACCTAAGCTCGATAAATCTTTTACGCTGTGCTGTGTTGGTTTAGTTTTTAATTCTTGTGCATTTTCTATGTAGGGAATTAGTGTTAAGTGTACATAGGCACAGTTTTCGAATCCTACTTCATATCGAATCTGTCTAATCGCTTCTACAAATGGGAGAGATTCAATATCTCCAACTGTTCCACCAACTTCGGTTATGATAACGTCTGGAGCTGGGTTTTCATCTGTCGCTTCAGTTTCTGGAAGCATAAGGCGGCGGCGAAGCTCATCTGTTATGTTGGGAATAACTTGTACCGTTTTACCGTTGTAGCCACCTTCGCGCTCTTTGTTTAATACAGCTAGGTAAACACGCCCAGATGTAGTGGAAGAGTTTTTTGAAAGACTTACGTCGGTAAATCGCTCGTAGTGTCCAAGGTCAAGGTCTGTTTCTCCACCGTCATCGGTTACAAAGACTTCACCGTGTTCATAAGGATTTAAAGTTCCTGGATCTATATTTAAATAAGGATCGAATTTTTGGTTTAGAACGGTTAGACCTCGGCTTTTAAGTAAAAGACCAATAGAAGCCGCTGCAATTCCCTTGCCAAGCCCTGATACAACACCACCTGTAATAAAAATATACTTAGACATAAAACCCCCCAAATATAGATATCATAAGTGTACCATAAAGGAATGCGTTTTTCAAGTAAAATTACTATAATTCCTAATTCACTAGTAATTATTACGTATGCTCTTTACAAGAGATACTTTCAACTTCTACCACATATACACACGTTTGCTCAAGCATTGCATCAGGATATATCCAGTTATCATTTCCTGTTTCTTTTTTCATAATTTTGTCTAGGGCATCTCTTTTTTTGTCGTTGTCTTCAATGAATGAAATGCGACCATCTCCCATAACACTTTGGAAGGTGCAAGCATAGTCACATGCGTTTGGTCCTTCAGTTAAAGAATATCCTGTATCCATTTCAAAACTCACTTGTGGATTACTTTTCATAAGAGCAATTTTTTTACCTTCTTTCGCTCCATGAAAGTAAAAAAGGCGTTTGTCATCAATGTGTGTAAATCCAAAGTTCAATGGCACAATATATGCTTTTCCATTATCAACAAATCCTAGGCGTATACAGTGACATTTTAGTATGTATTCATCAATTACTTTGTTATTGGTTATTTCTCTATCTTTTCTTCGCATGTTACATATTCTCCTTGCGCATGTTATTATATCAAAATAAGAGAATGCATTCAATCTAGCTTTAATTCATAATTATCCAACTTCAACCGCTTGACATACAACCCTGTATTCTGATAAAATACTATCTAGCACTTTGACTATCCCCGTTTTGTCAAAGGGTGGGGCAGATTTTTCTGCAGATAAAAAAGAACATAATTAACAAGAGGTGTTACATGTACGCACTCATTGAGTATAAGGGTAAACAGTATAAAGCTGAAAAAGATGCCCTCATCAGAGTTGACAAAATTGATATTGAACAAGGAAAATCTATTTCTATTGATACAGTAGTAATGGTAAACGATGACAAAAATGTTGTTATCGGTACTCCGTACGTAAAAGGTGCTGTTGTAGAAGCTGTAGTAGAAGATACTTTTAAAGACAAAAAAGTAATTGTTTACAAATACAAAAGCAAAAAGGACTATCATAGAACTATCGGTCACAGACAACGATATACAAATATTCGTGTAACTGGTATTAAAGTAGGGTCTGCAAAAAAAGACGCTGAATAAGCAATTAACTTTGGTGTAATGTGATACAAATAGTACTGGTATGCACCGAAGAAGGAGAGCTTGCTTCTTGTAAGGCAGAAGGTCATGCACTTTTTTCAAAGAAAGGTGCTGACATTGTGTGTTCTGCAGTAACAACTTTACTGCGTACAACACTTTCTGTTTTGGAATCTAACAAATTCATTGTTGTTGAAACAGTAGCTCCATCACGCGGAATGTTGTCGTTTTGCGTAAAAGAAAAAACACAAGGGGGTGGCGAAGATTTATTAGATCTTACGTCATCTATGTTGATATATGCAAAGGTTTTTTTAGAAAATGGTCTTACATTGTTATGTAGCGAATATCCTGAGTATGTATCCTTAAATATACTTATTGAAAAGGACGTTGATTAATTCTTAACTTCCTTATGCTAACTGGAGGCATAATATGGCACGTAAAAAGGGCGGAAGCGGCGCTAAAAACGGTAGAGATTCAAATCCTAAATACTTAGGTGTAAAAGCATATGGTGGAGAATTTGTAACAGCAGGTTCAATCCTTGTACGTCAACGTGGAACAAAAATCCATCCTGGCGATAACGTAGGACGAGGAAAAGACGATACTTTGTTTGCAACTGAAACAGGTAACGTATTATACCATGAACGCAAGGGTAGAAAACTTGCATCAATTGTAGCCGCAAACTAGTGATCCAATTTGCAGACGAAGCTACTATTGAAGTTCGTTCCGGCAAAGGTGGTAATGGGTGCATAGCGTTTAGACGCGAAAAATATGTACCCAATGGCGGGCCTGCCGGCGGCGACGGTGGTCGTGGTGGCGATGTCATTTTTCAAGTAAAAAGAAATCTCAGAACATTATCTCATTTACGCAAACAACATGTATTTAAAGCCAGAAACGGTGGAGATGGTAGCGGTAGTAATCGTTATGGTGCCGATGGCGACGATGTTGTTATTTTTTTACCACCAGGAACTCGTGTTGTTGATGCAGAAACTGGTGTGTTTATTTGTGAGTTTACAACCGAAAGTGAAAATGAAGAGTTTGTGTACCTCAAAGGCGGAAACGGCGGTTGGGGAAATGTACATTTTAAAAGTTCTGTTACACAAGCTCCTCGACGAGCAAATCCGGGTGGCGAAGGCGAAATAAAAAAACTCAGAGTCGAATTGAGTATTATGGCTGATATTGGACTTGTAGGATTTCCAAACGCTGGTAAATCGTCTTTGTTGGATTTTTTAACAAATGCACGTCCTAAAATTGCACCTTACCCATTTACAACAAAAATTCCAAATCTTGGTGTGTTGCATGTTAATGATGAAAATTCTTTTGTTATTGCTGATATTCCTGGAATTATTGAGGGCGCAAGCGATGGGGCAGGGCTAGGTATTAGATTCTTAAAACATATTTCCAGAACGCAAGGGTTAGCTTTTTTAATTGATTGTTCAGACGACAATTATTTAAATGCATATGAAAAACTTAGAGAGGAATTAGCATCTTTTTCTAAGCCAATTTTAAAAAAGCCAAGTATTATTTTATGTAATAAAATTGATGTAGAAGGTGCTGCAGTTAGGGCTGCAGAGCTATCTGCAAAGTATACTGATGTTGTATGTTTGCCAATGTCAATTCACTCAAAAGAAGGTCTGGATAAGGTAAAGACGGCACTTATTACGTTAGTTGAAGAGGGAATTCGCTCTCTAGATAAAATGGATGGTGCAGCCGAATCTGTTCAAGTTAAAAGTGAGTTTTTACAAGCGCGTTCTGTGTATACAGACGATGATGATGAAATGGTGCAGTATCCTGGTAGTGAGTAATGAAAATAGCAATGCTTGGAGGATCATTTAATCCTGTTCATAATGGACATATTGCTCTTGCAAAATTGGCAATTGATAATTTTGATTACGATGAAGTACACTTTGTGCCAGCTTTCAATCCCCCTCATAAAAACCTAGCATCGGGTGCAACCGATGAAGACCGATGTACCATGGTTTCTTTGGTTATTGCAGATTATCCTGCGTTCAAAATTGAAACGTGTGAGCTTGAACGTAAAGGTACTTCGTATACAATAGATACCGTTACTTATTTACAAAATAAATACAAAGGAAAACTGCAAGGAAAAATTGGTTTAATTATTGGTGAAGACTTGGTACGAGGCTTTCATCAATGGAAGAATGTAACTGAGCTTGTAGAAACAACTGATGTGTTATTAGCGTTTCGAGAGGGAGACTCTACCGTAAATGATTTTAATTTTTCATTTACATACTCAATGATGAATAATATTCCCATTAACGTTTCTTCTCATGAAATTCGAAATCGAATAGTACAAAAAGGTGATTGGAAAAGTCTTGTACCAAAAAATGTATTTGAGTACATAAATAATAAAAAACTCTATGAAAACAGTTGATTATAATGTTTTAATTGAAAAAATACGTTTATATGCTCTTTCTTCTTTATCGGTGCAAAGGTATGAACATTCGCTACGTGTTGCAAATACCGCTAAAAATCTATGTAAGCATTTTGGTGAAGACGAAAAACTGGGGTTTTTAGCGGGCCTAAGCCATGATATATGTAAAGAGATGGATAAAAATCTTTTAGAACGTATCGCTACGAAAGAAGGAGCTGTTCTATCCGAAACTGAAACAAGAAAACCGTCACTTTTGCATGGGCGAGTATGTGCAAGTGTGCTGCAAAAACAGTTTCTGGTAGAAAATGAAAATGTGTTAGAAGCTGTTGAGTGTCACACATTTGGTAAAAAAAACATGTGCAATATTGCAAAAATTGTTTGTATTGCAGATAAAATTGAGCCAGGAAGACCTTATATGTCTTCTTCAAAAATGAAAAATTTGTTAAAATTACGTATAGATGAACTTTTGCATACTGTATTACACGAAATTATAGAGGTAAGGCGAAAGAAAAAAGATGAGGTTTTTCCAGAGGCACTTTGGGTGTTAGAGGAAATTGATAATAAAAAATAGTATTATTTTTTTAATAAATGCAAATTTTGGAGATTTTACAGTGGGGAAAAAAAAAGAAACCGCAGGACGTCACCTCATATTTATTGGTCTTATAGTGGTTATTCTGGTTGCAATGTCTTTAACTATTTTTTTTACGCTAAGAACAAATATTGTTGAAGAGGTACTTGAAAGCGATCAAATTATTAAATTACTTTTGGTTATTGAAGATGGAGGTAATGCTGTTTCTACAACAATCTTAACATATTACCCTGTCTCTCAACGTGGAGCGGTAATCGATATATTAGGAAATACAGGCGGCATTTATTCAAGCATCGGAAGGGTGGACAGAATCGATGCCGTATACAAAGAAAAAGGTATTGATGCATATCGAGGTGAAATAGAAAAACTGGTTGATATGACAATTCCTTTTTCTATCGAAATTAGTTTAAATGATTTTGCAGTATTAAGTGATTTATTTGGAGGATTAGAGGTATCTGTGCAAACGCCCATTGATGATATTATTGATGGTATGTACTATTTGGTACCTTCGGGACAAGTGCAATTAGATGGTGATAAGGTTATAACCTACGTTACATATAAAGGTGTTGATGAGAATGTATCCTTGCAGCAAACACGTATACAAAATATAGTTGTAGCATTTTATAAAGCATTAGATAAAAATGCAAGTAAAATTTTTAATGAAAATGTATTTGATTTTTATGCTGAGCACGTGAGTGCAAATATAGGTGCAAATGATTTGTATAACCTATTGAATACTATTTCTCAGATAGATGCTGAAAGGCTTTTTCCACAAGTTATTACAGGATCAGAGCGAGTTGTAGACGGAAAAACGCTATTGTTTCCATCAAACAATGGTCAGCTAATAAAAGAAGTTCTTATGCAAACGGTTTCGGCTCTCGTGACAGAAACTACCTTTAGTCGTGTTTATGCACTTGAAATACAAAATGGAACTGATATACAAGGGTTAGCTGGAAATACTGCTAGTCTTTTGCGTAGTACGGGATATGATGTTGTTAGTATTATTAATGCTCAAGAGGATAATCATGAAGAAACATATATTATTAATCATATTGGTAACGATGAGGTAGCAAAAGCTTTGGGTGATTTTATTCGCTGTGAAAATATAATAAAAGAGGAAATTGATACAACTATTGCTAATAGTAATAGAATTGTTGATTATACAATAGTACTTGGAACTGATTTTGATGGTAGATATGTAAGGTGAGAAATGGCATAGCTAGCGTTCATTTCCTGCTAAAAGTAGGGTAGTAAGTGTGGTAGCGATTTTATAGTACGATTTTTTTGCTTATGGATTTTTGACAAATGCTCATGTCAATATAAAAATAAATAGATAGGAGATAAAATGAAAACGAATGCGGAAAAAGCAATAGAAATAGCAAATTTGCTAACAGATTATAAAGGGCTTGATACAATGGTTTTGGATGTATCAACATTAAATTCTTGGACAGATTATTTTGTGCTCACAACTGTAAATAGCAGTGCTCACTGGAAAGGTTTGTATAAACAAGTTAAAGATTATGCAAAAGAAAATGACTTGGAAATTCATGTACCAAATAAAAAAATTGCTTCAGGAGATGATTGGAATTTAAT
>CAZUPJ010000048.1:0-9116 GCA_964622185.1 uncultured Treponemataceae bacterium | reverse complement strand
TTTTATAGAAAACAAAAATAGCAAGGGAATAATTATTAATTAACAATGAATAATTAATAATGTTACCTTTCTATATTGTGAAAATAATCGAGAATACCACTATTTTTTTTACATTAATAATAATTTTCTCAGAGTATTGAGTATAAATATTAATTATTACCTATTAATTATTAATTATCAAAGACCGATATTTAAAGTATGAAAAAGTTTTTTATCTTTGCGTTTAGTGCAGTCTATATTTGCATTTCATTATACAGCCAAGAAACCCTTCCAAACGGATACAGAAACATTCAAATGGGAATGAACATTGAAGATGTAAAAAAGGCATTAGAAGCAGACCCAATATTTAACTACAGAGGTGAAAGAGATGTTTCTTTTTTACCAAGTGAAAATCAAAGCATAATTGAAACATCTAGCGAAACATGGCTAGAGCGTTGTTGGTTTCAATTTTATGAAGACAAACTTTACACTATAATAATAAATTTTAATTCTGAGAGAATTGATTATTTTTCGGTATATAATCAACTGGTTGAAAAATATGGTGAACATATTTCACTTTCTCCAGAACGGGTTGTATGGGAAAATACGAATGTTACCATGAGTTTAGAGCGCCCTGTTAGCGTAAAATATGTTGACCGTGAAGTATTTGAATCAATTAGGGAAGAAGCTTTAATTGAGCAAACAACCATGGAAGATTTAAGAGAAGATATTTTAGGAGATTTATAAACGTGAAAAAACTCATCGCAGTATTTCTTGTATTTACGGTATTTATTACTGTTTCTTGTGCAAACAACAATGAAGGCTTAGAAAAACAAATGCTCACCATAACAAAAACTGACGGAACTACTATTACACTTGATGCAGAAATTGCACGCACCGAAGAAGAAAAAAACTTTGGATACATGGAAAGAGAAAACATTCCTGAAGGGACTGGGATGCTTTTTGTTTTTGAGCGTGACCAAATAATGAACTTTTGGATGAAAAACACTCCCACTGCCCTCACCATTGCATATATTGATTCTCGTGGTACTATTCGCGAAATGTATGACATGACACCTTTTAGCCTTGCAGGCGTTACTGGTACCGTTTCATGCCGTTATGCTTTAGAAGTTCCAAAAGGATGGTTTATGAAAAACGGCATAGAGGTTGGAAGTAAAATCAATGTACAATTACTTCAATAGTTACGAGGTACTAGTTACTTATAAGCTTTAAAAAAATCAGCCTACTAGAAAAATATCTGAAAATTTATTATACTCTCACACAAGAATTTTAGGAGTGTGAAAAATGTATAATTTTGATAAGGTTATTGATAGACGGGGTACTTCGTGCATTAAGCATGATGGTTATAAAATGTTTGACAAAAGCGAAGATATGATTTCGCTGTGGGTTGCTGATATGGATTTTGAGACAGCTCCTGAAATTGTTGAAGCATTAAAAGAAAGGTGTACTCATGGTATTTTTGGCTATTCTATGCCAGACAAAGAATATTTTAATGCTGTATACGGTTGGTATAAAAATCGTTTTAACTATGAAATTAAAGAAGATTGGCTTGTAACAAGCCCAGGCATTGTGTTTGCCCTTAATAACATAATAAGAGCCCTTACAAATGAAGGGGATGCCATAATTATACAGCGTCCGGTGTACTATCCTTTTAGTAATGCAATAAATCAAAACAATAGAAAACTTATAAACTCGCCTTTGGTATACACTGATAACAAATACTCAATTGACATGTGCGACTTTGAAAAACAAATAGTAGATAACAATGTAAAAATGTTTATTTTATGTAGTCCTCACAATCCTGTATGCCGAGTTTGGTCACAAGAAGAGCTAACACAAATGGGCGATATTTGCGTAAAGCACGGCGTAGTTGTTGTTGCAGATGAAATTCACTCAGACTTTGTACACAAGGGTAAACATGTTATGTTCCCTGCAATAAAACCTGCGTTTGAAAATATTTGTGTAACGTGTACATCACCCAGTAAAACCTTTAACATTGCAGGGCTTCAAATATCAAATCTTTTTATTTCTAACAAAGAAATGAGAGAAAAAGTTGAAACAGCTTTTAAAACATCCGGTTATGGAGAGCCTAATATTTTTGGACTTACCGCTGTAAAAGCTGCCTATACAAAGGGTGAGCCTTGGATGGAAGCGATGCTAACCTACATTAGAAGCAACATTGAAAATATGAAAGAGTATTTGGCAGCACACTTACCAAAGGTTGTAATGGTTGAAACAGAAGGTACCTACCTTGTGTGGCTTGATTTTTCTGCATACGGTTTTACCGAAGATGAATTGGAAGCCCTAATTCAAAAAAAAGCAAAACTTTGGCTTGATGGTGGCACTATGTTTGGACCAGAAGGCTTAGGTTTTCAACGTGTAAACATGGCATGCTCGTGGAGTGTGTTAGAAAAAGCTTTAGATAATTTAAAATCAGTGTTGTAAAATAGTACGAGCAGTGTTACAATTATAGCATGAATATAGTAGTACTAAATGGAAGTCCCAGACCCATGGGCAACACACGATGTATGATAAATCGTTTTGTAAAAGGCCTCAACACTGCCTACTCCACCGATATTATTACACTTAGTGATAAAAATATACAGGGCTGCATTGCTTGTTTCGAATGTGCCCAAACACATATTTGTAGCCAAGGCGATGACACACAAAGCATTATTGATACACTTATAAAAGCCGATGTAATTATTTTTGCTAGCCCTGTGTACTGGTGGGGTCTTTCGTCTCATCTAAAACTCCTCATTGACAAGTTTATTTGCAATGTTGAAGGCTTAAGCCAGAAAAAGGTAGGACTATTACTTGTAGGTGCAAGCGAAACATCTAACACCCAATACAGAATTATAGGCGAGCAATTTTCTTGTATTTCCGTATATTTGAAATGGGACGTAATGTTTCAAAGAACTGTTTCATCGGGTACAGATGACAGCATTTCAGATAATGAAGCTTTTTTATCAGAGCTTGAAAGTTTAGCGAGCATGTTGTAGAAAGAAGCTATATTTTAAAGATTATTAATTTCTTCCTCACTCAGCCCCGAAATTTTTACAATCAGGGGAATATCTAACCCCTCATTCAAAGCTTTTTTTGCAACTATTCTTTTTGCGTTTTCTGCATCTTCTTTTAGTTTTTTTATTTCTTCACTCTGTTGAGTTATTTCTTCTCGAAGCCTATCTTCATTGGTAAGACGCCCTATTTCATCAAAGTAGGAAATAAGTCTTTCGGTATATTCTACATTACTTGCAGAGTCACGGCTCAGCTCTTGAATTTTATCATATGCTTTTTGTAAATATGGATATTTTTCTATTACTTGTGCTGCTTCCATTTTCTTTTCCACCTTTAGAAACTCTAACCAACTTATAAGCCGCTTTTCTTTTTCGCCTACAGCTTCATCTGTAGGAATTTTTGGTAGCTCTAATGTTATTATTTCAAGTTTGTCCGAAAATACTGACTTTGTTTGTAAATCACAAAAATGGTACACATTCTTATAATTCATTGTATCATGGATAAGCTCATAATTCAAGACCAGTATCGATATGGTTTTTGAAATTTGTGAGTAATATTTTCCTGTTTCCATTTGACCGGTTACAAGTCTTGAAAGATAGTATAAAGCTCTTTCTCTAAATGAGTGTTTATCGCCTACTTGTATTTCTATGTGGACAGTTGTTTTTTCTTTGTCTTTACGAGCACATCTAAAATGCCGTACTTGTCTTTTTCGTAGTCTTTTAAGAATGATGTGTTTTCAAAACTCACTTCATCATATTCATCTTTTGGAATATCGAGTAATGACTGTAAAAAGTCTATGAGGAAGTCTTTATTTTCTTCGCTTCCAAAAAACTTCTTAAATGCAAAGTCCACTTTTGGTGAAATTATTTCTGTCCCCTCTTGCAGTCTGTACACAAAGTCTGGAATGTTAATATGCATACAATGCCCCCTATTTTTGATTTTTTTCAATAGCGAATTTTCACACACCACAAAAATCCTATGGTAAACGCAATGATTTTTAGAAACATGTTAATTATTACTTATTCATTATTAATTAACTACACCTTTATTATAGGCGTTTAGGTATGAAAAATTTTGGGATTGGGGAGAGATTTTTACACAAAAAAGCAGTGGAGCTTTACAAGTCCACTGCTTTTTTTGTTGTTTTTTTGTTACTTGTTAGAGTGCTAATTTTAAAGATGCACCCACGTTCCAGTTGGTAGTTTGCATATTTGTAGCTAATGTTGGATATATGTGAGGAGTTAAAGACATTTGAACACCGTAGTCTCTGCGGAGAGTTTCTTCAATCCTGTTTTCTCTTACTGAAAATACAATATCGGTAATACCCCCTGCTATAACTAAAGCAGTACCAACTGGCAAGAGTGTATATAGCCCCCAGAAATCAGTAAAATACAACGAATTATCATTATGATAATACTCTGTGTATAAAAATGGGCTCACGGCTGCCATAGCAAGACCACCAATCCAAATCCAACGACCTGCCCACTGTCCTCTATTTGCTTTTTCATACTCTATACGAAGTTCCTCAACTGCATTTAATCCACCCAGAGATGGCATACTTGTAGTACTTCCACTGCTTACTGCGGTACCACCACCTGTACCAGTAATTTGCATATTGAGTCTTGCAACAATTTGTGTTACAAGATTAGAATCAAACAATTGCTCTAAAGAAGTAAGTATTTGCGTATCAGAAGCTGCAATTTCAGAAGATTCAACACCGATAACTTCTACTCGAATATTGTGTCTTCCTGCAATTTGTCCCAATGTTCCAATTAATACATAGTCGGCAGATAATTGCTTACCAATTTCTACAACTTCGCCTGTCATACCACTACTTTGGTAGTTTATTTCTTGCATGGCTGTTTCGATTGCAGCGGTGCGTGTTACAAGCGTGTACCCCATACTTACAAATTGTGAAGTGAATAAGCCTGCATAAAACTCACCTTCTTCAACTGAATTTACTGCACTTCCTGCAAAGGGAAAGGATGCTATTTTTCCTGTGTCATTTTGAGCTGAAAGTGTAAAAGCTACACTAATTAGTACTAGAGTTATAATAATTTTTTTCATTTTTTATCCTTATCAATCAATTAAACAAAATTTAATCAAACAATCCTTCTTCTTTAATCCTGTCAATTACTGGTGTAATAACTGCTCGTTCTGCTTCAGGTACATCATTTAAAATATTATCTAAGTTTGTGTTGAGCATTTCATTTGTCATAGTATATAACACCATATATTCATACTCCTTTTCACCTGTAGGGCTTTGCCATAAAATCCAGTACTCTGCTTCTTTTGAAAGCCCAGTAAACTCAGCATCAACAACTACCCCAATTAAAGTGTCACCTGCTTGTTTGTATTCATCAGCATTTCCCCCATCACTACCTCCAGCCTTGCTGTTAAATGAAGTATTAATTTCTCCTGCAACCAACCCATTAACGTTAAAGGTATTTGCCCAGTATTTTAACCCATCTAAATCTTCTCCCCTGTTTCTGGAAGTAAACACAGCATTATTAGGGTACAAATCACGTAATGGGGCATCTTGTCCGTCAAGAATAACCGCAACCCATTCAGGGTAACAACCGGGAACTTCGTACCCACGTGTTGCCCCTGCTTGGTGGTCAATCATTACAGAACGTTGAACAGGTTGAGCCTGTACTGTAGGTGCATCCGCAGCACTTTCCGCTACAGGTGCACTTGCACATCCGACTACCATTACAGCCGTAATAACCAATACTAAAATAATTCCGAGATTTTTCATATAAATCCTCCAGTTTTGTTTTCTATCGCTTATAGGGGATAGTACCTAAAATTACTTAGATAAGACTTTCTAAAAATAAGCTAAATTGTGTTACAAGCGATTGTGTGCCACGTTTTTCATCATCTTCTGCAATTGCACTCGATAATCTGTTTTCAAGAACACGCATGGCATCTTCTTCTGTTTTACCGCCTTCTCTTCCGCTGTAGGTAAAGGTGTTTAAAAGGTTTCCGTATTCGTCCAATAATTCAATGTTTGTTACATAGTTTATGATAATCATGCCAAAACCTGTGTCGCTAGAGGTAAAATTTGTAGATACATTAAAATAATAACTCGGTTCAATGCGGTTTATCCTCATGCCAAGCGTTCCAACGGTTTGTTCAATGCGACTTGCTAAAAGGCTTGTATCAACTTCTGTAACGCCAAAACTAATACTACGAGCAACTTGTTTTGCTTGGGCTTGCAACTGTTTTGTGTTATACTCTGCAAGATTTTGAAAAAGTCCGTTTGTTAAAACAGAATATTGCGACAATAACTCATCATTTTTAGCACTTATAATAGACGCAATATCAAGATAGGAAAACTCATACAAAGGGTCATATTCATATTCTGCCATTTCTACATAGGATTGAATTGCAGAATTATTGTCTTGTATCATGGTTTCTAAAATAGAACTTGTTTCTAAGCGGGGAATTATGGCAACTGCATGGTAGGTATTTGTTTTTGTGTCGTGGTAAACGTCATCAATAGAACAATTTATAAGATTATGAGAAGCAGAAACATCGGTGTTTTGACTTGCACTGCGGTTTACAGAGTTTTGCTCGTACCGTACTTTAGACCGTGCATCCATGGCGACACTTGTTCCAAACACCCTCGAAACATTTCCAAAGGCACTATTTTCTGCATCGAGTCGACTTTTGCCCTCGCCCACTGCAACAAGGTGTGAAACCCTCGAATATTCAGAATATGGCTCGTACACCCATGTTGGAACTTGAGCATATAAAAGCCCTGTTAAAAATAACAAAGAGATAATAGCAATACGTATTTTCATAAAAACTCCGATATTATGAAATTGCAAGATTTTATAATATTTTACTTGCAATTACAAGTGTTGTCAAGTCCAATTATGAAATTACAAGTACAGTACAGTCATGAGTTTTAGTGAAAATTTACGAAATGAATTAGAATATCAGGGGCTAACCGTTAAAGAATTGGCATACATAATTGGTATGAAACAAAGTACAATCCATAGCTATATGGGTGGACACAAATCGATGCCGGGTGCAGACATTGCGGTAAAAATTGCAAAGGCTCTTAATGTTACAGTGGAGTATTTGGTAACAGAAAAACATGCTAGTATCACGGAACAAGAGTGTGCCAGATGCAAAAAATACAAAAGTGTGTATGAAGATTTAGATGTGCTTCCAAAAGAAGTTTTAGAACCATTAAAAACTTCTATAAAAGCCTTTGCAGATGCAGAAAGGAAAAAGAAGCATTTACGTGAGAACACATAAGATTAGTACATACGTGTTTTTTACAGTTTATATAAAAACTTAGGAACTACTTCTTTACTTCCATAACCCGTTGTGCACTGACAGCCAAGAGTTTTTCAAGGCTTTGCCCTTCTCGGGGAAATGATGCATACGCAATTGCAACAGATATTCTGATATCCACATCATTTACCACAAGTGGCTTTGAAAAGGCATGGTCAAGGCGATGTTTAATACTATGAAGAATATCGTCGGTAAAATTGCCAGTAATCGTTACTACAAAATCATCCCCATCTAAGCGTACCGTAATGGCGTCTCTAACATACGAATTAAGATGTTTTACAAATGCCTTTAGGACATCGTCTCCAACGTGCCTACCATATTTTTCGTTTATAGCATTAAAGTCATTGATGTCAACGTAAAACATACTAAAAGGAGCATTGTTATCGAGCTTTCGTGCATTAAAAAAACGCATAAGTCTTTTACGGTTAAATGCACCTGTAAGTGAATCTTTATAGGTGATGTCATATAATATATCTCGACTTTTCTTTTCACTTTGGGATGGGGCAATTATTGCAAAACCAATACCCTGTATAGCGAAGAAAAAAAGAATTACGATTGTAATACTAAATAGAGTTCTACCACCCATATCAATAGATATTTTCCATTCTTCGCCATCAATCTCTAAATCCCGATGCACACTAAACTTTGAGCCAAAATTCTCTGATTGGGCTATAATCTTTTCATGGGAATTTTCTATTAATACTAATTGATATCCAAGCCCAAAGTCCGTTATAGGAAATTTTAACGACTCTTCAAAAGATGAAGAATTGGTATACTCTTCTTGAATCGTATTTATAGTTGCATTAAGCCTTTGTGAATTGATATTTAACATAAGAAAAAGAAACATTATGGTAAGGATGGTACTAACGATAAGTGTGATTGCAATGCCCTTTGCTGAAAATTTCATGCAATTCCTCCATGGATTGAAATGATAGTTATGTATATATATCAGTATAAAGGCAAAAATTGTAATTGTAAAGTCCTATTGAAAACACTTCACAAATTCGGTATAATATTTCGCATGAGTAACAATACTGAAAACAAAGCCCCTTTAGTACACTGGGCTGATCAAACTGCTGAAAAAATTATTCGTGAGCGTGGAGACCTTGACGTTTACACATGTGCGTCGGGCATTACCCCATCGGGAACCGTTCACATTGGAAACTTTAGAGAAATTATATCTGTTGAACTTGTTGTACGTGCCCTTAAAAGCCGTGGGAAAAACGTTCGCTTTATTTATTCATGGGACGACTACGACGTTTTTAGAAAGGTTCCAGAAAACATGCCTAAAAAGGACGTTTTAGAAGCACATCTTCGTTTTCCTATTACCATGGTACCTGACACCACAGAGCGCGACTCATCATACGCTCGGCACAACGAAGTTGACGTTGAAAACATTTTGCCAGCCGTTGGAATTAAGCCTGAATACTTATACCAATCTGAGAGATACAGGGCAAACATGTATGCTGATGGCATGAAAGTTGCCATGCAAAAGCGAAGCCAAATTAAGGATTGCTTGAATCACTATAGAGACGAAAACCACAAGATTTCTGAGAGTGAAGAATACTGGCCAATTGCAGCATTTTGTTGTAATTGTAACCGAGACACAACGTCAATTACAGGCTACGATGGAGAAAACATTGTATCGTATGAATGCTCATCATGTGGACACAAAGAAGACGCCGACCTTAGAACTTCAAAAGAGTTAAAACTTGGCTGGAGAGTTGACTGGCCAATGAGATGGAAGCACGAGCAAACCGTTTTTGAACCTGCTGGAAAAGACCATCACA
>CAZUPJ010000047.1:0-9331 GCA_964622185.1 uncultured Treponemataceae bacterium | reverse complement strand
TTATGCATGTTGGGTGTTGATATCTATCTATCAGATTATTTTTTTCATCAAACAAACCATACGCAACTTTTGTACCACCAGCATCTATTCCAATACGATATTTTTTTTCCACACCAGGTCTCCTTTACTATATTTTATAAATTAACTTTTAATACTTCAATGCCTAGTTCTTGTAGTGTCTTTTCAGATTCAAGTGATATTCTATCATCAGTAACAACACACTTTATGGCAGTTCCAACATTAAAAGGCACAACACTTTGCAATTCAAATTTTTCACTTTCAGTTAACACTAATACTTTTCCTGCATGTTCTGCCATATCCCTAACCGCTTGTGCTCTCAAGTGATTGTTTGTAGCAAAACCACGCTCCTTTGTAAAACCATCTGTACCAATGAAAAGTTTGTCTACAAAAAATTGTCCTACACAGGTCTTCAAAATAGGCCCAACCATAACTTGTGCATCATTTTGAAAGTCTCCCCCTAAAAGAACAATTTTCACACCATCAACTTTTCTAATGTAACTTGCGATAAAGGCAGAATTTGTAATAATTGTTGCACCTTGATTTGTTTTTGCTATTTCTTCTGCAAGTAAGGTACAACAACTTCCGTTTTCAATCATTACAGTTTCACCAGGAGCAACCAAGGTAGCAGCAAGCCTCGCTATTTTTCTTTTTTCTTCATAGTTAAACGCAAGTCGATTGTTTACATCTTCTAAACCACCAATAATTGCATATCCATGTTCTCTTCTAACTATCCCTTTTTCTTCCAGTGCGTCTAAATCTTTTCTCACTGTTACTTGCGATACACCTAATTCTTCTGCCAATATCGAAACTTCAATTTTTCCATATTTTGACAAAATGTCTAATACTTTATTCTCTCTTTTTCCCATAAAAAACCCTTTATATTTACTACATTTAATTAATTGTACAATCTAATCCTTCGTCTAAAAATATTTGAAGATAGTCCCTTAAATCTTCTTCGTGAAGTTGTTTTACATCCGTCATTTCATATGTAAGTCCTAGAAGCTCATATTTTTTTTCACCAAATTGATGAAAAGGCAAAAGATGAACTTCAGTTGCTCCCACTTCTTTCAAATATGTTGCAATATCTTTTGCATCTTCAAGTCTTGCATTAAAACCAGGAATTACTGGAATTCTAATTACTACAGAAATTCCTATCTGTAATGCATACTGTAAATTTTCTTGAATAAGATTGTTTGTTACCCCTGTTTGTTTTTTATGAACCTCATTATTATGATGCTTATAATCGATTAAAAGTAAATCAATATGTTTTACAACCTCTCTAAATACTGTAGGATTTGCCAAGCCTGATGTTTCAATAGCAACATGAATGCCTTCTTTATGTGCTTCATCTGCCAAAGCCATACAAAAATCAGCTTGTTGTAACGCTTCTCCGCCAGAAAATGTTATACCCCCACCTGATTTCTCATAAAAAGCCTTGTCTTTTAAAACCTCTTTTACAACTTCCTCCACAGAATAATCTTTTCCACAATAGATTTTATCTTTCATGGCATCTGCAACATGGGCAAATCTGTTTTGGGATTCAGGATTTGAACACCACCGACACTCCAAAGGACATCCTTTAAAAAACACCGTTGTTCTAATACCGGGACCATCGTGTAAACTAAATTTTTGAATATTAAATATTCTTCCTGTAATACCCATACAATCTCTTTTCATTCGTAAAAATTATACTTTCATTATACACGGAAAATCCAAAAAGTAAAGCTAAAATACAGAAAAAAATCAAAAAATCAACATTATTTATTTTCATTCGTAAATAATACTTGACACATTCGTAAATTAATAGTATTATATTACTAAAGAAGAGACAGGATTTTAAATTTTTTATGGAGGCATTTATGACAAACCACCCTCATTTCGGATCTCTAACAACTCGAATGAACAACTTTAGAGAAGAGCTATTAAGCACAAAATCAAATGTATGTGCTGAAAGGGCTATCTTAACAACAGAAAGCTACAAACTTCATGCAGATAAACCTATAACCCTAAAAAGGGCTTATATGCTTAAAAACATCCTTGAAAAGATGACTATTTTTATTGAAGAAGAATCTCTTTTAGCAGGAAACCAAGCATCTTCAAATCGTTCGGCTCCTATTTTCCCAGAATATGCTATGAATTGGGTTATAAAAGAACTCGATGAATTTGAAAAGCGTGATGGTGATGTTTTCTACATTAATGAAAAAACAAAAGGTGAGCTACGAGAAATATATCCTTTCTGGGAACATAACACAATCCTAGACAAAGGGCTTGCTGCAATCCCACCTGCAAGTAAAGTTTTTTACGACTTAGGAATTATTAAAGCTGAAGGGAACCTTACATCAGGAGATGCACACGTAGCAGTTTCTTACGAAGCAATAATGAAAGAAGGCCTTTGTTCTTTTGAAAAACGCACCAAAGAACACATGGATTGCCTCGATTTAAGTGATTACAAAAATCTTAAAAAACGATACTTTTATGAATCTATTCTCATTGTTATAGATGCTGTAAAAAACTTTGCTCTTCGCTATGCAGAACTTGCAGAAAAAGAAGCAAAAACAGCAAGCAAAGAGAGAGCAAGTGAACTTTTAGAAATGGCACGAATATTAAAAAAAGTTCCATACAATAAAGCAGACACTTTTTATGAAGCAATTCAATCAATGTGGTTAGTTCACCTTGTATTACAAATTGAGTCTAACGGGCACTCCCTTTCTTACGGAAGAATGGATCAATACTTATTCCCATTTTATAAAAAAGATCTAGACGCAGGAATTATCACCCAAGATTCAGCTTGCGAACTAATGACTAACCTTTGGTTAAAAACATTTACCATAAATAAAATTAGGTCATGGTCACACACGCAGTTCAGTGCAGGATCACCACTCTATCAAAATGTCACCGTTGGCGGCCAAACAAAAGATAAAAAAGATGCTGTTAACGATATGTCATACCTTATTTTAAGAAGCGTTGCACAAACACGACTTCCTCAGCCAAACTTAACTGTTCGTTATCATGCAGGACTTAATGAAAAATTTATGAACGAAGCTGTTGAAGTTTTAAAAATTGGATTCGGCATGCCAGCATTTAACAATGATGAAATTATTATTCCTTCATTTATGGATAGAGGAGTAACAGAAGAGGACGCATATAACTATAGTGCTATCGGATGTGTGGAAACAGCGGTTCCAGGAAAATGGGGCTACCGCTGTACTGGTATGAGTTTTATTAACTTTCCAAAATCGCTCCTTATTGCAATGAACAATGGCACAGACCCAAAAAGTGGAACACAACTTACCCAAGGGGTTGGTCACTTTAACGATATGACATCATACGACAATCTCTCTGAAGCATGGGACACCATTATTCGAGACTTCACAAAACACAGTGTAATAATCGAAAATGCTTGCGATATGATTTTGGAAGAAAATGTTCCTGACATTTTATGCTCTGCCCTTTGCGAAGATTGTATAGGTCGAGGTCTTACCTTAAAAGAAGGTGGCGCCGTTTACGACTTTATTAGTGGTCTTCAAGTAGGTATTGCAAATCTAGCCGACTCTTTAGCAGCAATAAAAAAGATTGTTTTTGAAGATAAAAAACTTTCTCCCAAACAAGTTTGGGACGCAGTGATGTCTGACTTTGAAGGTGAAGAGGGCGAAAAAATACGCCTCATGTTAGAAAAAGATGCACCTAAATACGGAAACGATGACGACTATGTAGATCAACTCGTTGTTCATGCATACGATGCATACATTGATGAAATAAAAAAATATCCAAACACTCGCTTTGGAAGAGGCCCCATCGGGGGAATTCGTTATGCAGGAACATCCTCCATTTCTGCAAACGTTGGGCAAGGAAAAGGCACCCTTGCAACCCCCGATGGTCGACACGCCGGAGAACCTTTAGCAGAAGGATGCTCTCCAAGCCACGAAATGGATAAAAATGGACCAACAGCGGTATTTAAAACTGTTTCAAAACTACGCACCAGAGAAATTACTGGTGGTGTACTTCTAAACCAAAAAGTAACTCCTACACTTTTAGCAAAAGAAGAAAACAAGCTTAAACTAATAATGATGGTTAGAACATTTTTTGATGTTCTTCATGGGTATCACGTTCAATACAATGTTGTTTCAAGAGAAACACTCATTGACGCTCAAAAGAACCCTGAAAAACATCGCGACTTAATTGTTCGTGTTGCAGGATACAGTGCTTTCTTTAATGTGTTATCAAAACAAACACAAGATGATATTATCCAAAGAACAGAACAAACATTGTAGCTTTATAAGCCAAGGTGAAAACCTTGGCTTCACTATTATATACATATCAAAAGGAAGAAGACAACATGGAAGATTTTTATTTTAAAACAGAATGGGAAACTATTCTACAAGAGCAACGGAAGCTATTACAATATACGAGTTTTACTCGTGACACAGCATTTGAACTTGGAAACATCATTGTCGACCTTGCAAAAACAGTATACAAAGATGCCGTTGCAATTAGAATTCTTGAAGATGAAACCGTAATTTTCGCATACAAAATGAATAGCACATCATCCGAAAACGACTGGTGGATGGATAGAAAATATGCAACCTCGAGAAGAAGTGGGTTAAGCTCTCTTGAAACATTTGTAAAAGCACGCCTAAAAAAAATAGATCCTTTTTGGGAAGGCCGTATAGACAACTTTGCCATTTGCGGTGGTTGCTACCCCGTAGAACAAAAAGGGGGAACAAAGAGTCCCTATACCATTCTTGTTTCAGGGCTTGAACACCATCTTGACCACCAAATTATGGCAGATGCTATGTCAAAACAACTGGGAGTAGAAATACCAAGCTTAGTTAAATAGGAGATTACTTCCTCATATTTAAAGCTTCCACAACCGTTATTTTGCTCAAAGTTCTTGCAGGAAACAAAGCCACAAGAGCAGGAATTGTTATAGCAATAAAGGCTGTAATTATCGTATTAAGTGCGGTCATTTTTGGATATATTACAGCATCAATTGGCATATTTACAGAGCTCATCATGCTCGATAAATCAAAACCAACTCTTGAAGCATAGACTATCAAAACTTGTCCTAAAACAAATCCTAATCCTCCTGCAATAAGTCCAAAGGCAAGGCCTTCAAAAAAGAGCATCTTTGTAAGCTCCAAGTCAGAATATCCAAGTGCTTTAAGCATGCCAATTTCGTTTATTCTTTCATATATGCTAGCAACAAGAGAGTTTATTATTACCAAAGAACCTAAAAACATAATAATAGCCGCAATAAAATTAAGGATATGCTTTTCTATTTCCATCGTTGTGTATAAACTACCCATTTGTGTTTTATATGTTTCTATCGTATAATCGCCATATATGGATCTCAAATCGCTTGCAATAGCTTCTAAATTTTTTTGGTCTTTAATCATTACAAAAACCTCTGTGGCACCATCTTCCATTCTTAATAGTTTTTGTACTGTTTGTAGATCCATAAACACGGTATTCTTGTCAAAGGCACTCATGTTAAATAAGGTGCTAGCAATAATTGGTGTTTTTGTTCCATTAAGTGCACTATCAATAGTTGTAGCAACTACAAGTGGCGTATCGCCCATTGAGACGGCTATTCTTTGTTGCAAATCCCTTCCAACAACAATACCTGTTTGAGATACTTTGCCTTCTACAATCCTATCCTTTAACCCATACGAATTGTTTTCCAAGTCAAAACCAATAAGTGATACGGGAATACTTTCATCATCTTGTCCAATAAAGCCTCCGAAACGAACCATTGGAACAACACTCGCAATTCTTTCATCTTGCAACAATGTTTTTTGCATATCAGTTATTTCTGGAAGATATTCGTATAAGGGCATAAAACGTTCTTTTTCTAAAAACTCAGTAGCAGTAATTCTAATGTGCCCCGTTTGATATTTCGCATAGCCATCAATCATGTGGCTAATCATCCCTTCAATAAATGCAGAAATGAACACAGAAGAGAGGGCAGAGACTACAATAACAAGGGCAGTTAAAAAGCTACGAGATTTGTAGCGAAGTATGTTTTTTATAGCTAGTTTAAACATTAACATGGTTTAGTCCTTATTTTGAATGCATTCAACAATGCTCATTTTTATGCTTTTTCGAGCAGGAAAATATGAAACAAGCATGGCAAAGAGAGGAATTGCTACTAAAGGTCCAACAAAGTAGATAGCATCCCACGAACTTTTCATAACTGGCGGAACATAAAAATCGGCGTCAAATACAAACTCTCCGCTCCCCGTTGCAGCAAGGCTTGCAAAATCAAGCCCAATATTCGCCATTGGAATATTAATTAGAACCCCAACAAAAACACCAATAATTGCCCCTATTAAACCTATAAAAAAGCCTTCAAAAACAAAAATTGTTACAATTTCTCTATCAAAAAAACCAAGAGCCCTCAATGTTCCCATTGTTTTTCTTTTTTCCCACACACTTATTAAGACTGAGTTTGCAAGACCCAAAAAAGTAATAAGTGCAATTATGCCATAAAAAGGATACATAAAAGCATTTTTTGTTGCATTCAATGCTTGCAAGTCTTTTGTAAGCTCATCGAGCCCAAGTACTTGTACATTTGGATACCTACTTGAAATATTTTCTTTTATTTGCTCAATCTTTGCTTCATTTTCAACTCTAATATTCATAAACGTAATATCATCAGTAGCAAGCATTACTTGAAGTTCTTTAATATCAATCATTACAGCATTTTTAGAAAATAAAGCATTTGCAGAATTTAATAATCCCCCAATTTCATATTCGGCGGAAATAAAAGCTCCTTCCTTTGTTCTAAAGGTAATATTTACAAAATCGCCTACAAAAAGATTCATGTCATATGCTATAGACGATCCTAACCACGCCTTGTCGCCAAGAGCTTCTTGGGATGTTGTTTTTACATCAAATACTTCATTAACGCTTTCTGCATCAACCCCAAAGATAATAATACTAAGAGCATCTTCATAATTATCCACTTCTCCGTTTAAACGGATTGTTGGTGTATATCGAATATCTTCTACCTCATTTAGTTTTGGTGCGTTAAAGGAAAACATATTTTCTGTTGTATACGGAAAGTCTTCGTCAAAGCTTTTTTTGCGAACTTGAATATGGGAAGTATCTTCTTTTATTGTTTCCTCAAGGGAAATAGCATTAAAACCACTCATAAGCGTTCCATAAAAAACAAAAATTACTACTCCCATGCTTAGCACAGCAATGGTTCTAAACGTGCGTTGTTTTGAGCGTAAAATATTTTTCATTGCCATCATAAATAGCATACATTACGCCCCTTGTGTTTTAACAATACGACCATCTTCCAAAGAAAAGACTACATCAGAAATCTGTACAACGCGTTCATCATGTGTGGAAAACAACACTGTTATACCTTCTTTTTTATTTATATCAGAAATAAGCTCTAATATTTGCATACCATTTGCACTATCTAAGTTTGCCGTTGGCTCATCTGCAAGAAGTAATTTGGGTTTTTTAACTAAAGCACGGGCTATGGAAACTCGTTGTTGCTGTCCACCACTCAATTGATTAGGATATGAGTTTTCTTTTCCTAACAAACCTACTCTTTCCAATAAAGACATAACCATATCGCGTTTATCTTTTTCATTTTTATCAAAGAGGGCAACGGCAACATTTTCATACGCCGTAAGGACTGGAATAAGATTATAGCTTTGGAAAATAAAGCCAAGGTTTTCTCTTCTAAAAACGGCTATTTCTTTATTTGTTTTAGATGACAGTGCTTCGCCATCAATTAATACCTCTCCATTTGTGGCTCTATCTAATGCCCCAATAATGTTTAAAAGTGTTGTCTTTCCAGATCCTGATGGACCAATGAGAGATGCAACAAGGCCTTTTTCGAGTGAAATGGATATATCGGAAAGAGCCTCAAAAGCTACAGCCCCTTCCCCATAAATTTTTTTAATGTTTTTTGTTTCTATAAACATAGCTTTGCCTCAAATAATAATATTAAAACTTTGCCCGCACAGCAACCATTATGCTTGTATTAGGAATCCCTTCCTGTAAAGGAGAAAATTCCGTATGTTCTTTTCCAATGTAGATACCTGCCCCTACATCAAGGGAAAGATTATCTAAAAGAATATATTGAATTTTTGGAAGCAATACAGTACTTGCATCAACTATACTAACTAAAGTATCTATCCCAATGTTTGAAAACTCATCAATGGCAAGTGCGAGAGATGTGTATGAATAGAACATCGAACGAAAATAATAGTCGCCATATAATGTTGTTGTTAATTCATCTATGCTAGTAGCCCCCAAACTATTATAATAAAACGATTGGCTTAACAAAAGTGTCATAAACCCAATTGGGACGCTGTAATCAAAAAAGATACTTGCTTCATGATTATGGTCTTTTTTTTCACTTTCTACAATGGCGTTGTTCAAATGATAAGCATACGAGCCACCAAAAGATAAAAATACATCTGCTTTAACAAAACCTCCTATGGTATTTTTGTTATCTCCCTTATATTGGTATGCGAATCCGCCTTCAAAGCCACTTGTGCCAAGCACAATTTCCGTACCAGAAAGCACATCATCCCAATTATCATCGCCACCTATAAAAGTCTTAATTTTTCCATAAGAACCTATAGGAGCGGTAAACGATAAAAGATTTACAGCAGGCTTTGTTTGAGTTGGGTCTAAAAGTGAAAAGTTTTTATTCCATTCAAGAGGGTTGAACATTGAAGGAATTCCAAAACTAAGGTAATCTCTCCCCAAAGTAAAAGAGGTTGAGGCAAGATTTATTTTAATATACAGTCTTGCAATATCAAGATTAAATGCAAATTTTCCAGAGTTATCCGAGAGCGAAAAAGCATCTAAAGTTGTACCATCTAAGCCATAAGACGCATTAATGCGAACATCAGAATAAAGCCTCCAAGCATTTTCATTTTTATAATTAAGCAAAAGTTTTAATTGAGAAACATTGTCAAAGTCGAAGTCTTCGTTTCCGGCTACTATGAACGACGAGTTGTCGTATCCTCCCGATAATTTCATTTGAGCAAATACTCCAATCTGAAAAAAAGCTATACATAAAAAGCAAAAAGCCACTCGTTTTATCATATATTTTTTCCTTATTGTTCTAAATAAGCCCTTGTAAATACTTTAGAATCAATAGCAATATCTATCTCTGTCTTGTTATACGAAATAATAGTTTTTGAATTCTTTTTTCGTAAATCTACAACTTCCAAGGTCATTGGCATCAAAAGGTTTTCGACCATTTTGTAATCTTTCATTACAAATTCTTTTATTGCTCTGTCTTCGCCTCGTCCTTGAGCAAACATTACCGATTTTA
>CAZUPJ010000046.1:0-9422 GCA_964622185.1 uncultured Treponemataceae bacterium | reverse complement strand
TCAATAAAGTCATCCATATAATAAAAAATACTATAATTTAACTATTTTATACTTGGCAATAACTAAAACATATACTAAAATTTTCACAATATAGTTATTTTTAACTATATTGTGACTAATTATATACGTTATTAAAAACAGTCGTTGGTTGGAAGACTCAATTGTGGCAACTGACGCAACAAATCAAGGAGGACAAATATATGTTTTGTCAAAAATGTGGGAAAGAAAAACCCGATAAGGTAGATTTTTGTGCTGAGTGTGGTAGTCAAATGAGTGTTTCTACACATAACAATAGTCTAAAAGGAATAAATGAAAAACTAAAGGCAGGAATAGACTCTGCCAAGAGCTTTGCAAATGAAAAAGCAAAAAACATTAATATTAATATTAATGAAAAGCATAAAGAACAAATTGAAAGTGCAAAGAGTTTTGCAAGCGAAAGTCTTAACAAATTGCCTATTCCTGAAAAGTTTAAAACACCAAAAATGCTTGCTATTGGCATTGTTACAATTATCTTTCTTCTTATTTTTGTTGGACTCTTTAACCTTACGCCAAGTTTGGAAAAGGTTCTTGATAACAGACAAGGTGAAGAAGCTATTGCCTATATTCAAGATGCAATTTCCGAGTATGGCGTTAATGCTTCTGATTATGAAAACACAACGGTAATGATGACTGCAGCAAGCTATGGATATACGGATGTTGTTGAGGCTCTTATAAACGAAGGAGCTGACTACAATGCAGAAGATGACAATTATCAAACATCTTTATCATATGCCGCACGCAATGGGTATATTGATACGGTAAAAGTACTGTTAAAACAAAAAAAGATAAACATTGATGCTATTAACGGACGTGCAATAAGAAATGCTAGTGCCAATGGGTGGTATGATGTTGTAGAGTTACTTATAAAAGAAGGTGCTGATGTTAATACTGAACCAGATAGTGGCGAAACAGCTTTGCATAATGCTTTTTGGGAGGATTACCCTGAAATAGCACTGCTATTGATAGAAAATGGTGCAGATTTTTCTTACTACATGTCACGTGCGATAGATAAGCAGTGGTTTGATGTCCTAGAATTATGCATGAAAAAATTAAAAAAAACAGACTTATCGGAAAAACACCATGCATTGGATTCCTCATTAATATCTGCAGCATTAAAAGGCTATATTGAAATAGCTGAAAAACTTATAAAAGAAGGTGCGGATGTTAATGGTTTAAAAATGAGCCAGAATACGCCATTGAATGCAGCAATTGACAATGAAAACGTAGAAATAGTAAAGCTACTTATTGATGCAGGAGCGGATATTAATGCTATGGATAATTATGGTAATAGAACATTGTATGATGCAGCTAACAATAACAACACAGAAATAGCAAAACTTCTCATTAATGCAGGTGTGGATATTGATGCTGTAAGTGCTGGTGATAATACGCCATTGCATGGAGCTGCTGCCAATGACAATGTAGAAATGACAAAATTACTCATTGATGCAGGCGCGAACGTTAATACTGTAAATAATATAGATAATACACCATTGCACGTTGCAGTTGAAAATGACAACACAGAAATAGCAAAACTTCTCATTAATGCAGGTGCTAATGTTTCTGCTGTCAACCTTAGCGACAGACCGTACGAAAGGACAACTGATGAGATAAAACAGATGCTTAGAGATGCAGGTGCAAAAGAGTAAGAAGGAATAATTATGAGTATAAAAGTCATGAACGCAAGAAAACCAGAGGGAAATAATTGTGAATTGTTTTTAAAATGCTTTTTAATCACCGCGAGCTAATACAGTAGCTTGCAAACATAGCCTTGTACAAAAAAGTACAAGGCAAAAAGGATTTGCTATGAAAAAGAATTTATTATTGTTAATCCTTGCCTGTAGCGTTATTTTTGTAGGTTGCACAGAAAAAAGAAGTCCTACAAAAGTAAGTGCTACTATAAATGGTACCGTAGTTACCGTAGTGCCAGATACAAGAGGTGCTACACTGAAAGCAGCCTTACATGCGGTAGTCAATTACGACAATATAGAGACCATAACAAAGATACTTATTGATGTACCAGATGTTACCAAAATTATTCCTGAAACCGATTTATCATATTTGTTTTCTAGCCCCGATGTAAGTTATGGCTACTCAAGTCTTACAACATTACAAGGGCTAGAATATCTTGATACTTCAAATGTAACAAATATGTCTGGAATGTTCAGCCGTTGCTACAACCTTACTAAGCTAGATATTTCTACGTTCAATACCGAAAATGTAACGGACATGGGTTTTATGTTTGATTATTGTAGCTCGATTAGAATCCTTGATGTTTCCAGTTTTAACACTGCAAAAGTTAGTAATATGGGGTATATGTTTGCTCGTTGCCATTCTATTACAAGCCTTAACCTTTCTAACTTTAATACTGAAAGCGTAACAGATATGAGTTCTATTTTCTTTTTTTGTGATTCGCTTACTACACTTAACATTTCGGGTTGGAAAACAAACAAAATAACCTCTAACAGTGCCTTTGGAAACAGCGATGGAAGTCTTGATATGTTTCTAGAATGCACAGCTTTAAAGAAAGGTGGAGTAATAACAAATGGTGCTATATTCTCGGATGTAGTGCAAGAAAAAATTGATGCATTATAAAACACAAAGGCAAAGAGAGCGTTAAAAAAAGCTTCAAAGTAGCCGTAACCACCTTGAAGCTCTTTTCCTAATTATAAATTATACATTACTTAATCAACTTTTCCACATTTATCTCACCAGCAACACAAGGTACGGTAATAGCCCAGTTTTCAAGTACTTGTGGGTGCACTTCGCCAAAAATACCAACTACTTCACCGTTTACCAAAACGTTTGCTTGGCGCCCTGCAATAAAGCGTGGGTCGTTTGCTTCTGCAACGGTATATTCGTGGTCTAAAAAGTGTAACACCGTTGCAACTTCGCTTGCTACAGTATTATAGTTGGCATCATTTGCTGCTGTTAAAAACCCTAAGTCTTGCACCGTTTTCGTTCCAGTGTCTTCACTGTCACAAAGCTTTGCAGTTTTCCCAATTTCAAAAACTTTGTGTGGGTAAGGCGCATTTCCGGAAACAGATTCTGCACTCAACAATGATGGAATAATTGAAGGGCGTACAAATTGAAAGTTTTCGGTCATTGGGTTTGAAATTTCAATAACGTCACTTCCGTCAATATTCATTCTTTCAATAAAATCTTTTCCAGAACCCAAATAGTTAAAAATCATTTCTTGGTAGCCTAGACCTACCATCAATGTTTTTGCTTTTCGGCTAAATGTTGTTAGCGGTAGCAAACGTCCAATGGTAAAATCATTTGGTTTTTCAGGAGCAAAAGAGCCCAAAACATGACCAATCATAACATCTTCAATAATGTCTACTTCATGTAAAAAGTCATTTCTGTATGGCGGAGGCGTAATTGTAATTGTTTTACCGTTAAGCTCTGTTTCAATCCCCATTCTCTCAAGGGCTGTAAGAAGTTTTGCTTCGTCAAAAGATTCACCTAAAAGCTTTTCAACAGCTTCAAACGTTGTAGAAGATTTTTCTTGGAAATAATATGGTGTAACAATTTCATTTGCAATGCCATTGTCATAAGGGTGTTTTACCAAACATGGTAAAATAGTGTAACCAGCATCGGCAAAATCACAAGCAACAATCATGGTTGCAAGAAGCAATGAAGGCATGTCTGTTCCGGTCATTTCAACCAAAAGATCACTGTCACCAACTTGAACAGCCCCCAAAGTTGCAGAGTTAATAATTGGAGCCATTGATAACACTTCGCCCTTTGCATCTCTCAAAAGTGGAAACTGTTTAAAATCTTGCAAAATATGTCCATATTCTTTTCCCTTTGGATGCTCTGTTAAAATCTCACGACATGTCATAGATTCTTCACAGGCTAGAGGCACAAACGATGTTTTATCGGGATCCACTGCTACGTAATCAACAGGCCATGTAATATTTGCATCTCGGTAAACACCCATTGAAATTGAACGTCTCTTTCGCCCATAGTTCCAACAAAGTTTTTCTTGTGTTTGAATAATATCTAAAAGCATTGGCTCATCAATCGGTTTTCCAGAAATAACAAAAGCGGTCATAAATGGGCGAATATCTTTAAGGGCCGGATCAACGTTTACAACGCGGTTTCCGTAATCGCATGATTTTTCCTTTGTTGATAAAAATGAGTTGTATAAATTTTTGTCGAGCTTTATTTTCCCTGAATGGGTTTTTAATAGACGAGCAAGCCCCGTTGTAGACCAAAGGTCTGGGCGGTTTGTGTCATTAAGCTCAATTTTTATTGTCCGTTCGTTTTCACCCAAAGTTTCATCGGGTGTTTCGTCAAGCTCTGCTTTTGCACAGGTGAGCTTTTCTTCAAGTATATCGTATGAGTATTTTTCACCGATTAGGTTAAAAAAAAGTTTTTCATTTACTTCTATTTTTGGCATAATTCCTCCAGGCGGCATAAAAAATAACTGCCACACTTAAGAGAATTATATCAAAATTTTTATTAAGTGTCTATATTTTAAATAAATACTCTCTTAAATCAACAAGCCCTCCATTGACTAAAACGTAAATCTTTTGTACACTCAATAAAAATTATTATTTGTTTAATAACCTTCAGGGCAGGGTGCAAATCCCTACCGGCGGTATAGCCCGCGAGCGTGTAAAAACGTTGATTCGGTGAAACTCCGAAGCCGACAGTATAGTCTGGATGAAAGAAGATATTAACATATGTATTGTATGTTTGCTGTCCCGAAGTGTTACCTTTAGGGGCTTTTTTTATGTTCTTTTGACTTTTAAATGCTCCTACAAGGACTAACATTAGGAGTTTCGTTATGAACAAAAAAATGGATGCCTCGCTTGGAGGTACTGGTGGCTCTCTTGGGCTTTTGGCTTGTGTAACAATTATTGTAGGTGGAATGATTGGTAGTGCTATTTTTTCACTATCGGGTCTTACCATTTTTATTGCAGGACCCTCTGCAATTGTTTCGTGGTTTATTGCAGCAACAATTATGCTCATTTACGGTCTATGTGTTGCAGAACTCGCAACTATTTTTCCAAAGTCAGGTGGTGTTTTTGTTTTCCCTTCAAAGGCATTGGGAAAAACAGAAAAAACAGGGGCACTTTGGGGCTGGATTTCAACATGGGGCTACATAAACGCTAACATCGTAGCCGTTGCCTTTGCTGCAATTTATGTTGCAACCTATTTGGGTGTTGGCTTTGAGTTTTTTGCAGGAAAACAAATACCTCTTGCAATTGCTGCAATTCTGTTGTGTTTACTTCTAAACTCTTTTAGGATTAGTGTTACAGGAAAAATAAACACCGTTTTAGTATTAGGATTACTTGCTGCTCTCATAACCTTTATTTGCATTGCTCTCTTTGGAGGAAAGTGGGATTATGAAATGTTACTTCCTTTTTTTTCTCAAGGTAATTCAAATGCTACAGGATTTTTAAGTGCCGTTCCAACAGCAATGGTAGGATATGGGTCAATTGTTGCCATTGCTTTTATGGTTTCAGAAGTAAAAAATCCTAATAAAAATGTTCCAAAATCAATTTTTATTGCAATGAGTATCGTTGCTACAATGTATGCCCTTGTTATTTTAGCAACGACAGGTTTAGTATCTGCACAGTTTTTAGCTGAAAATCCAGGAATGCGATTTATACCTCTTTATGCTGCGGCTTTTACAAAACTAGCTTCTTTTCCATGGCTTACAAAGGTGCTTTCTATTGCGGCGGTACTAGCACTTTTAACAACAATGCTCGTTGTATTAGCGTTAACAGGAAGAGCTATACAAGTTTCTGCACAAAAAAACTTACTGCCCTCCTTCTTGTCAAAAAACGGAAAAACCCAAACACCCATTTTTGCAACAACGCTTGTTGCCCTTTGTAGCATCATCGTAGCTTGTTTTCCCGCCTTTACACAACAAATTGTTGGTTTTGCAGCCTTGTTTGCTGCCGTTACAATTTCTATAAATATTATTTCCCTTTTAGTTGCGAGAAAAAAACACCTTAGTGTGGAGGGAAGTTTTAAAGCTCCTGGCGGAAATATTTTACCGGTTGTTGCCCTGACACTTATTATTTTTTGCTATATTCCCGATATTTTGGGAGGTGGTTGGCTTATTTGGGTTTATACACTTGCATGGTATGCCCTTGGTTTTATTATATTTAAACTAAGTAAAGCAAGCAAACAGTAAGACTTAGAATATAATTTGGAGTATATATGAGTATAGAAAAAACATGTGTTGCAATTGGATTTTTTGATTCTTTTCATTTAGGACATAAGGCAGTAATCGACACGCTCCTTCACGTAAGCACTGAGGAAAATCTAACAGCAAAAGTTATAACTCTTTTTAATGAAAACTCTTTTGTACATACAACTGAGGCAGAAAAAAATTATCTATTAAAAAATGCTGGCATCACAAATATTACACCTCTTAAATACTCCGAAGAATTACATTTAAAAAAAGTTTTAACCGACTATAATGCAAAAGTCATTGTAGTTGGAAAAAACTTTCATCTTCTTAATATTGATTTATCAAAGTTGGAAAGCATAGCACAGAGCATAGGTGCTGCGGTAAAGACATGTGATACCGTTTTTTTTAATGGTAATGAAATTACAATGAATCTTGTTCAAAAAACGCTTGAAAACAATGACTTAGACAAGTATACAAAAATATGCGGTCATCCTTTTACCATGCTTGGCACAATTGTAAAAGGGAGGCAAATAGGAAGAAGCGTTGGAATGCCCACGGCAAACCTCAGTTTTGATGCCAACAAAATACTTCCAAAATTAGGGGTATATTCTACAGTGTCGCATTTTGATGATGAAAAATTTATGGGCATGACAAATATTGGTATGCGTCCCACCGTTGACAACGACGAAAGAATTACTGTTGAAACTTTTATTCTTGACTTTGATAGAATGGTCTATGATAAAACCTGTATATTGGAAGTTCACTTTTTTATTCGAGATGTAATAAAATTCAATTCTCTACAAGAAGTTCAAGAACAAGTGCAAAAAGATGTTTTAGCCTCACGAAAAAAACTAAGCGATATTTTTAATTGATTATTACTCGTCAATATCAGGAATTTTTTTCTTTAACGATTCTAAAAATTGCTCACCATTTACGCCTTCTCGCAAACAAGCAAAAACACAATTATCTCCGCCGGCAATGGTTCCTAAAACCTCATCCATAGCAAGGTTATCGAGAGCAACAGCCACAACATCAGAATAACCTGAGTACGTTTTTATTACAACCATGTTTCCTGAATAATCGATGGAAATATAGCCCCGCAAAAAATCTTGTGCAAGACTTTTGTCACTTTCGCCACGCTCGTCTTCTCCAGGTAGCACATACACATACCCATTTTTGCCATCTGAAAGTTTTCCAACTTTTAAAAGCTTCAAGTCTCTTGACAATGTTGCTTGCGTTACGGCAAAACCCTCCTCTTGCAAAGAGGAAAGTAATTTTTCTTGTGATTCTATATTATTATTTTTTATGAGTTTTCGAATAACTTTCAAACGATTTAGTCGTTCTTTCATGTGTGTTCTCCAATGAACATTCAATATTTTTACGTAATTATAGTTAAATATTGCATAAAAATACAGTTTTTGTCAATGGGAAAGTTCTAGAATTTACAATCTTAAAAGTCTACAGTACAAATTTTTCAATAAATTTTGCAACTCCATCTTCATCATTTGAAAACTCAGTATTAAAAACAGCTATGTCTTTTATATGATCAAGTCCATTTATCATGGCAACACTTTTTCCTGCTAAGTTCATCATTGACTCATCATTCATGCTGTCACCAAAACCCATTACATTTTCAATTGGAACATTTAGTTGTTCTGCAATCCATACAAGGGCTTCTCCTTTACCAGCATTTTTTGGTAACACTTCTAAAAAGAAAGGTTTACTAGTAAATATTACACATCTATCGCCTATTTCTTTTTTTAATCGAGCTTCCAGTATTTTTAGAGTTTCTGGTTCGCCAGGAATCACCATTTTTGGAAAGCCTCTTTTTAAAAACTCGGGATAATCTTCAATCAACTCTTTGTTTAATCCACTTAAAATAGCATCCTTATCGCCCCATTCAGTATATTTACAGGTAAAAATAAAACTTGAATCGTATACGTGTGCTGTAACTCCATATTCTTCTAACAAATTATACACATGCATTGCAATGTCATAATCAAGCTGGTGTGAATAAATAGAAAGTCTTAAATGGAGATCTAATATATTTGTACCATTTTGGGTAATCATATAACGCCCAAAATTACTACCAGCAATATCCAATTGTCGAACATATGGAAGCATTGCATCATCTATTCTGCCAGAACAAAGCATTACATAGATGCCTTTTTCTACGACTTTTTGAAGAATGTCGACCGTGTAATCGGAAATGGTTAAGTCATGTTTTAATAAAGTATCATCAAGATCAAGTGCAACAATTTGCACAGTTTGTTTTGATTGTGGGAGTTTGCTCATAGAATTAGTGTAACACAAAGAAATGTTATTTTCAAGGGCAAAAAAGTTGCAAACCAGTGATTCTCGCACCTATAAAATTTACGATAGCTATTTTATAGGTGTGACAAGCACAGATAATAAAATTATTTAAATCTGTTAGCATCGTCATTTCGAACGAATCGAAGAACTCTCTAAATAAGAGAATCTTCACAACTTCGCTCTCCATGACGTATTTGCCTCTACTCAATAATAATCAATCTTGCTACATTATCTCCTGAAGGAGACATTTGTACGCTAACCTTATCGCCTTCTTCAAGTTCTGAAAAATCAATTGCTATAGCTTCGATTGCTTTTTCCATTTCTGCAATTCGCTCTTCATTTGCATCAAATAGCGCTTTTCTAACCTCTGCGTCTGTCATACCTTCTGTATCAAGGTCGTTACGTAAATCTCTTTGTCTGCCTCTTGATTCAGTATTATCATATAAATCTTCAAGGTCGTCTTCTTCAACAATAATAGTGTCTTCATTTATAGTAACTGTTATAGTTGCATTGTTTTTTGCTTCAATGTCAAATGTTTTTGCTGTTTTGTTAAGGTTTTCAATTTCACCTACAATTCCGTTCCCACCCATTCTTTGTGCACCTTGTTTCATCATAGGTGCATTGTTGTGCATTCCGCCTTGTGCACCTCTTTCATTAGTACCCCCTCTTTGGTTTCTTGCTTGTGCAAAAGTTACTGATCCTATTGCTACTAGCAATAATACTGCAATACTGATAATTTTTACTTTCATGTTTGTTACCTCCATATTTGTAACTGATATTTTTAGCTTGAACGCGTCCGTTCATAGCGTACTCTAAATATACATCTAAGCAATCTTGGAATCTTTAAAATTAATTTAAACCTTTCTTAAAATTTTTTAATGTTGTTTTAAGGTACAAATGCAATAAAATAGTGTAT
>CAZUPJ010000045.1:0-9538 GCA_964622185.1 uncultured Treponemataceae bacterium | reverse complement strand
GGTGGGACAACTTATAGTCTTAGTTTTTTTATTATTTTCAACTCTCAGGCCTCTCTTAAAAAAAACAGAAAATTCCGACTCTTTTGCGATATTTTCTGTTATTGCTTTTTCTCTAAGTATTTTATTAATTTTTGTATTCGGGCTCTCTTTTCTCCTTATTATTATTTTCATTTTATCTTTTATTGTTGTTCTAACAAACAGCTCAGCACTTTTTAGAGTATTAAATAAACTATACTCCAGCACACCCTCTACAGGAATAAGTCTTATTTTACTTATCGAAGCCTTTGTTGTAACCAGTTGTATTATTTTATGTGTTTTCTTTCAACCCATACCAGTTAATTCTAGCTTACAAAAGCAAACACTCTACACAGGATCTTTTTCGAGAGGTTTTACGGAAAAAGAACAAATTTTTGATACTACAAATCTTATTATTACCGAATATACCCCTGAAAAGTCTCTCTCAAATGATTTTTGCGTTATTTTTTTAAGTTCCATAAGAACAACGTCGACAGATTCTGCTCTTCGTCTTAGCATGGGGACAGAAATGGGTCTACCTTTTTTTACAGGCGATTTTTATTCGCCTGATGCCCCTATTACAAACACAGCCATCGATAGACCTCTAAACATAAACCCTACTTTAAAGCCCTTCATATTACACTTTTTGCCAACCGTAACTACCGAACAAAAAAAGGCTTTTCTCTCTCAAAAAGAACTTGAACTTGAAATACTATTAACATTAGCAGGTCAAAAATACTCTTCTGTAATTATTGTAACTGATACTGATAACACAGAAATTGCAAAAAAAGCACAACAAAAATATCCTGGTTTTATTTTGGATACTTTTACACAGACTAAAAATATCTCAGTAGAAAACTATTATAAAAAAGGTATTGCAGACAGAGCTTTATTAAATCCCTTCGACACCTTTCTTTCAAGTTTTAATACATGGGAAGACTTTTATATCTATCGAGAGTATGCAAAAACGGAGCAACCTCACCTTCGTTTTGCCCGAGATTTAGTAGAACATACAGAAAAAATATTAGAAGGAAGATAAAATACTATGACATTACATGAACTTGATGAATACTTTCAATCTTTTTTAAATTTTGAATTGTATTGTAAAGATCCTTCAAAAAATGGAATACAAGTCCAAAATGCAAAACCTCAAACCGAAGCAATTACTAAAATTGCATTTGCAGTTGATGCTTGTACCGAAAGCATAAAAAAAGCTATTGAACAAAAAGCACAAGTTCTTGTTGTTCATCACGGACTTTTCTGGGGGCACGAGCAAACCATTGTGAACACTCATTATAATAGACTCAAACTTCTTATTGAAAATAACATTGCTCTATACGCCTGCCACATTCCCCTTGATGCAAACAATGAAGTCGGAAATAATTATGGTCTAGCAAAAAAACTTAATTTAAAAAATGTTGTGAATTTTGGAAAATGGAATGGAATGTCCATTGGTGCAAAAGGCGTCTTTGAAAACCCAATGACGATGGAACAAATAGAATCATTATTAATGCCACCTGGGACAAAAGCTTTATCGTTGTTGCAGTTTGGAAAAAAAGATATACAGACGGTTTCTATTGTTTCAGGAGGGGCAGAAGACTTGCTCGTTGAAGCTATAGAAGGAGACATGGATCTATACATTACAGGTGAAATATCCCATGAGTCATATCATACCGCACTTGAAAATAAAATAAATACAATAGCTGCAGGACATTATAACACAGAAACTATTGGTGTTACCTTATTGGCAGAAAAGTTAAAAACTGAAAAAAAGCTGGAAACATTCTTTATTGATATTCCAACCAACCTATAGGCATTATAATTAAAATCATATATAATGAATAGGAAAATTTAATAGGAGTAACTGTGAAATCATTACAAACGAAAAAAAACAACAATACTAAATTTTATAAATTTTTACCTGTTTTTTTAAGCATTGCAATAATTGTTATAGATCAAATTACTAAAATTCTAGTATTTAATAACATAGATTATGGAACTATATATGCAAGTTTTTTTGACGGTCTATTGAGAATAACGCATGTTTGGAATACAGGAGCTGCCTTTAGTTTTGGGCATGATTTTTCATTTTTTTTGAGAGCACTTCTTTTACGATGGCTACCTCTCGTAGTGTTAATTGTGGTAATTATATATTATTTTAAAACAAATGAACTTACAAGGCTTCAACAGTGGTGTGTTTGGGGCATTGTTGGCGGTGGTATTGGAAATCTTATTGACCGTTTTTTCCGCCCTGGTGGCGTTGTCGATTTTATTGATGTAGATTTTTTCGATATAGACTTTTTAGGCTTTTATTTAACAAGATGGCCAGTCTTTAATGTTGCGGATATGGCAGTTGTAATTAGTGGTGCTTTTCTCCTTGTTTCTTTTATGAAAGATGCAATAAATGAAATAAAAACTGAGAAGCAAAACAAAGAAGAGGATGTAAAATGACAAAAAAACAAAATACTGTTCTTTTTATTTTAATAGGAACACTTTCAAATATAGTACTTACCGTTTTACTTATTATAGTACTTACTGTTCTGGGCGGTATTGTGCTACAAGAAAATCTTGGTGCCGCATTACCTTTTATTTTTATCATAGCAGTAATTGGAGGTATGATTATATATCAAAAGCTAACAAAAATTATTGTTACCAAATTTAACCTTGAAGAGAAAATGATGCCTCTTTTTGGTCAAAAAAGAAAATAATATTACTTTCCGACGCAAAACCGCGAAAAAATACTTTCAAGTATATCATCTGGATTAACTTCGCCTGTAATTTCACCTAAATGAAATAGTGCTTCTTCTATATCTTGTACAACTGCATCGAGGGGTAGATTTCTCTTTGTCGAATCAACAGCTTGATACAACGATGAAAGAGCATCATCTAAAGCTATTTTTTGGCGTTGTGAACCAACTCCTGCTTGCTCACGTTCTGTTTTTTCTTTTCCCACTAAAATTGCTTTAGCTTCACCTACTAGAATATCAATACCTGTTCCCTTTTTTGAACTTATAAACACTTGAGGAATACTAACAGTGGAATCCACCTTTAAATCTAAAATTTTATCACATTTTGTCCAAACAATTATTACAGGAACATCATATTGTTGCAAGTTTTCACATTCAGCTTTTTCTAAACCTTGTGTTACATCAATAAGATATAATACAAGGTCTGCCTCTTTTGCAAGCTCATAAGAACGTTGAACGCCTACTTGTTCAATAAAATCATCGGTTTCTCGAAGACCTGCAGTATCAAAAACTCTTGCTGGAATTCCTCCTAACGAAACCCAGCTTTCTATCCAATCACGCGTAGTTCCATGAATATCAGAAACAATAGCTCTATCCTCTTTTAAAAGAACATTAAAGAGACTTGATTTTCCTGCATTTGTTTTTCCTGCTAAAACAATGCGAACTCCATCTTGATACAGTTTTTCACTTTTCCAAGTTTCGGCTATTTGACTAAGACTTTTTTGCACATTGAAAAGTTTTTCAGGATTAAATGCATTTGCTATGGCATTTTCGTCTTCAGGATATTCTACTTCAACTTCTATATCTGCAATGGTTTCTATTAAAAGTTTTTTTGCTTCGTCTATTTCTGTATATAAATTTCCTGCCAACCTTCCAACAGCACGTCCTCTACTTTCATCTGTTTTTGAATCAATAATTTCATGAACAGCTTCTGCTTGCGTTAAATCTATTTTTTTGTTTAAATAAGCTCTAAATGTAAACTCTCCTGGCTCTGCACTTCTAAAACCCGCTTTTTGTAATACATTATAAACAGCCAATACCGTTACCGTTCCACCATGACAGAAAACCTCTGCCATTTCTTCACCGGTAAAACTTTTTGGACTTCTATACACGCCTACCATAACTTCATCAATTTTTTTAGTATCTTCTTGTATCCATCCATACACTAAGGTGTTCCCTAAAGCCTCCTGAAGGACTTTTGAGCGACTAAAGACAGAGGAAAGAAGATTTATACTATTTTTTCCTGAAACACGAATAATTGCAAGTGCAGAAGGAGCCAAGGCCGTAGCAATTGCAACAATTGGTTCTTCCGGTGTGTATTTTCCCATTGTTATTCTGCTTCCTTTTTTTGTGCAATCTTTAAATATATAAAGATTTTTGGTAGAATAAAGCTTGCTGAAAAACCTACTAAAAGGTATCGCGTAAATCTAAAAAGTTGATAATGATTTTCTCCTTCTACAGGAAACACAAATCGTAATCCGCCGTAAAGGAGACCAATAACAAATAATCCAAGTACGCTTCGAAGTATTTTTTGAATTATTGTTCCTTCTTTTGCTCTATATCCACCTGTATCAAAAAGATAAATATAGCCTATTCCTAGACCAAAAAACGCAGCAGACATTGAAGTATCTGTGGGACCTAAAAAATTTAATACAAAAGCAATTATTCCTATGGCTAGAATTTTAAATGTTCGCGGTACACTTACAATTTTGTTTTCAATTGTAGGCAAAAAAAGAATTGCTCCTGTTGAAAAAATAAAACCTATAGTCCAACCTAATAAAACATCCGTCGGATAATGAACACCCAAATAAACTCGAGAAAAACCAATAATACAAGGAAGTCCAATTGAAAGTCCTACAGCAACAAATTTATTCTTACACTTTGAAAATAAAGACACTGCATATGGCCAAAAAGTAGCCGAGTTTTGTGAGTGCCCCGACGGTGTTGAGAAGCCTGAGTGCGTATCAATTCCTAAAGACGGGTCAATCATGTAAGGGCGTGGAACTTGTAAAAAATCTTTAATACTTGTATTAATTGAAGCAGAAAATAGAACAAGAAGCGTTACTTTAAACGTCTTTTTTTCATCAACGCACCAAAACATAACTGGTAAAAAAAGGAGATAGGCAAGCGTATCTGAAAGAAAACTTATAAAAAGCATAAAATACGTCATACTTTCGCTTTGCATTACTTGCACTGAGCGAACAACTTCTAATCCCCACTCATAAACAGAACTATCAAAAAGTTGAATCATACATGGAACCCCTTTTTATTGTTATTTTCCTGAAAAAACAGGAATATTATTTTCTTCATCTCTTTCTGCTTTTACCCATGGATACGGCGTATTTTCTTCTGCACTTCCTATATGGGGTCTTACCTCATCATAGCGTCCCACATTATTCCAATACATGTAACCTGTATCTGTTGCATCGCGTACCCCAAAAACTTGTCTTTGTACATAATTACTACCATAATATTCTTCATCATAAGAACTGTAACTTAAATAAAAAGATTGCAGCCAAGGTCTTATTATAACCTGATTTCGAGCAATTACAGCATTTCTATATGTTCCATAAAAATATATTCTATATGGCCTTTCAACTATAGGTGCGTAAGCCAAAAAATATGACTCAAAATGACTAGGATAAGACATAGGGCTAATAACATCAACATAGGGTGCTAAAAGTTCTACGTCTTGTCCTGTTCTGGAGCCACTTCTATACCACCCATTTACACCATAAATATCAACACCAATAGGAGCTTCGATACGTTCTCGTGCATATGCCAAAAAGGAAACAATGGCACTTTCTTTATCCATTCCTTCTTCTTGCCATCTAAACTCTGTATCATTTAAATTATAACCATCGGTTGGAAAACGAATGTAATCAAATTGTATTTCGTCAAACCCGAATTCTATTAATTCTTTTGCGATAGACACATTATACTCCCAAACTTCATGGGAATAAGGATCTACCCAATGCTCATCATAATATGAATCTACTTTCCCCTCTGTATAAGACTTAATTCCCAACCAAGAATCGTCTGTTTTACTGTCCCAAACAGCATATTCTTTTTCATTATAGTTATATAAATTTGCATCCTTAAAGACAACCAAACGTGCTATAAGATAAATATTTTTTTCTTTAAATTGTTTAATAAAATTTTCAACATCCAACGCATAACTACTTACATGTGCTTTTTCAGCAATAAGAGATTTTTTTGTTTCATATCGTAAAATACCTTTATCGTCTTTCATGTCAATAACTATGCTATTAAGATCATTTTCTTCAAGTTTTTTTATAAAAGAATCTACCCCTTCTTGTGTTGTCACTTGGGAAGATGGAACATAAAGACTTCTTTTTCCATTTGCCATTTCAGCATACTCGCCCGAGATAGTAGATGTTCGAGTCATCCAAAGTTCACTTAAACCAAAGGCTACACTTTCTCTTGTTATAGAGGGTGAAAGCCATGCACAATAAGGGATATCCTTTAAAGAGTTTAAAAAGGTATTTACACTATGTACAACAGTTGTTTTCTGTATAAAACTATTAGTATCAGGAGAGAAAAAACGAAGCCCATCCATACTCATAAACGCAAGATTTGAACCAACCTTAATAAGACTGTCCCATGTATTTTGAGGATTATTTTCAGAGCCTATAAGAATACCCTTTTTTTCATTCCAATCTAATTTATACAAACGAGGCAAAAAACTTTGCGTAAAATACACTTCTGTTTTTGTTGTTCCATCTGAAATTTTTTCTGAAACTGTAAGTATATCTGCTATTTCATCAGGGTTTTCAAGTGTAGGCATTGTTTCAAAGCCTTCTGCAATGTCTATCCATTTTGGATTATCGTCATCGGGATGTATATACGCAACACCATAAATTGGATGGGACATAAACACTGTCAACTTATTTATATTGCTTTCTGAAGGAAGATTTGCAACCGCTACAGCTTTTGACCCTACTGTTCTGGCACTAAAACCGAGCGATTGCCACGATAAACCTGCATTCCTACTAATAAAAACTTCCCTTGTCGTTGTTGTTACAAGGGTTCGTGAGTCTCCTGATAAAAATTCTACATCTTTTAATGGATGCACTTGTTGTTCAAAACGAATTATATTCCCATCATAATTCTTTATAGTACTAAAAGGCAACCCTTTATTTCTAGGCTCAAACTGCTTTAAATCTTTACTAAAAATAATTCCTTTTGATGTCAAAAAATACCAACCATCGGCATAGACAATTTTACTTACAGAACCCTCTGCCCAAAGTGGAATTAGTTTTTGTGACTCAATTCTATAAAGACCATCTTCATTTCCAACAAGATTTTGCGAATATGACGTTACTTGTGTTGTTTGAGTTGTAATACGTTGAGCATATGCTCCAAAGGTTGCTATGCAAAAGCAAATTACTACAAAAAAATTTTTTAATAATAGATGTTTCATATTTAAACAATAATAGCATAAAAATAGCTTGTGTGGAAAGGGGGAACATGATATACTTACAGAATAAACACTAGCACACGAAGATATTATGAGACATAACGTCTCTTTCAAAATTATTAAACGTGCTTATCAGTCACATTTGTTGAACATATCTTTTACTACAAATACTGGCGTTTAAAAGTGAAAGAAACAAATTCAATTTTAAAACTATCATTAATACTTGTAACTATTCGTTATCTTTTTGCTTATTAATATAGGATCAAACCTGGCTACAATAATAATCCAAATAAATTGTTATATTTTAACAATAAAGAAGGTTAATATGGGAAAAGCAGTTGTAAAAAAATTTGGAATTTTAACATCTGGGGGAGACGCACCCGGTTTAAATGCGGCCATTAGAGGTGTTGCGCGAACTGCAATAGATGAATATGGCATGAAAGTAATAGGTATAGAAGATGGTTTTAGAGGTCTCATAGAAGGAAGATATCGTGACTTAGACTCAAAAGATTTTTCAGGCATTCTTACTGTGGGTGGTACTATATTGGGTACGTCAAGAGAAAAACCGTTTAAAAAGCCATCTGTAAATCCTACAACAGGACTTTTACCCGTAGAAAGTATTAAAAAAAATTATAAAGAAATGGGGTTAGATGCACTTGTAGTTCTTGGTGGAAATGGAACTAATACAACAGGAAAACTTCTACACGAAGAAGGCTTAAATATAATAGGCTTGCCAAAAACAATTGATAACGATCTTGTAGAAACCGATGTAACTTTTGGATTTCACACCGCTGTAGATATCGCTACAGAAGCCATAGATAGACTCCATTCAACCGCACACAGTCACAATAGGGTTATGATTATAGAGGTCATGGGTCATAAGGCAGGATGGCTTGGTTTATATGCAGGCGTAGCAGGAGGAGGAGACGTTATACTCATCCCCGAAATTCCTTATAACATCAATGCAATTGCAGAACACTTAAAAAAACGGCAAGCGCAAGGAAAAAACTTTTCAATAGTTGTTGTAGCAGAAGGTGCTTTAAGTCAAAAAGAAGCAAAAATGGATAAAAAAGAGTTTAAGCAAAGTCGAAAAGCAATGACACAATCCATTGGTTATAGAGTTGCAAAAGAATTGGAAGAAACAACATCATTAGAACCAAGAGTAACAGTGTTGGGATATGTGCAACGAGGTGGTACTCCAACCCCTTATGACAGAGTTTTAGCATCCCAGTTTGGGGTAGAAGCTGCACATATGTTAGCCCGCGGAGAGTTTGGAAAAATGGTTGTTATGAAAAATGGCTCCATGACAAGTATTCCTCTTGAAAAAGTAGCTGGTCTTATTAAAAAAGTTCCTATAAATGATGGTGTACTTTTAGCAGGAAAAGCAGCTGGAACATGTTTTGGAGAATAATTTGCTTTGTTCTAAAGGCATAAAAACCAATACCCGATAATGTAGTATGAGTATACACAGTTCAAAATGTCATTTTTGCGAAATATGCGATGGTCAAGGATGTATAGGCGAGCTCCCTGGCATGGGTGGTTTTTCTTGCAATGTAAATTTCAAACTGAATTATACAGGTTGGAAAAATATTTCTTTATCTCAAAAAGATTTAGAAAATATAACTACTGCAAAAATTCGATTAGGTCCAATGACAGGTGCTGTAGAAAACATCGGATATGAAACAGAAGAGTCTTTTTATTACGATATTGTTGATGCTGTAGCTGAAGCAGGGGTAGCTTTAAGCATTGGAGATGGGTATCCGGATCAAAAACTCCAAGCTGGAATAAGCGCAATAAAAAATAGAAAAAAACTAAATCCTCAAACGCAAAGTGCTATCTTTATAAAACCTTACGAAAACAATCGTATTTTTGAAAGAATAGAATGGGCTGAATCACTAGCAGAAAGCATAGGCATAGATATAGATTCTTTTAACATCCTAACAATGAGGAATCTAGTAAACCTTGAGAAAAAAACATCAAAACAGCTCTTAGAAATAAAAAAAAGTTTGAAAATACCTTTTTCCATCAAAGGCATTTTCAATCCTGATGAAATAGAACTGCTCTCTGAAGTAAAACCTGATATTGTAATTATTTCAAATCACGGTGGAAGAGTCGAAAATCGTATTGGAAGTACAGCAGAATTTTTAAAAATATACGGCTTAGAAATAAAAAAATATTGTGGAGAATTATGGGTAGACGGTGGAATACGATCTCTTGAGGACATTAAAAAAGCAGCCTTTTTAGGAGCCAAAGAAGTTATGATAGGAAGACCTTTTGCTACCCATCTTTGTTTGAATGGAAAACAAGGCGTATGTGACTTTGTAAAGAGTATTAC
>CAZUPJ010000044.1:0-9616 GCA_964622185.1 uncultured Treponemataceae bacterium | reverse complement strand
TTGATGCAATTGCAGACCGTATTTTTAGATTCCCTGAAGTAAAATCGTTATACCTTATGTCTGGTGGGTACGATTTAAAAGTAATTATTGAAGGTGCAAGTATTCAAGAGGTATCATTTTTTGTTGCACGAAAATTGTCAACAATTGAGGGTGTTAGAGGTACAAAAACAACCTTTATGTTAAAAAAATATAAAGAAAATGACATAGTGTACGCCGACGATAAAACAGACCGACGACAAGGAGTTAGTGCTTAGTTTATGCAACAAAATACCAGAAAAGATAAATTATCTTCAACTATTACAACAATACCGCCATCAGGTATTAGAAAATTCTTCGATCTTGTCATTGGACGTGATGATATAATTTCTTTAGGAGTAGGAGAGCCTGATTTTCCGACTCCTTGGATAATTAGGGAAGAAGCCTTTTATCATCTTGAACAAGGGCATACTTCTTATACGTCAAACTGGGGTCTAACAGAATTAAGAGAAGAAATTGCAAAATACCTTTCAAAATATAACTTGCATTATAGCCCCAAAGAAGAAGTGCTTATTACCATTGGTGTTTCAGAAGCTATTGATGCTGTACTACGTGCAATTTTAAATCCGCAAGATGAAATAATTATTTGTGAGCCTTGCTATGTTTCATATCAGCCATTGGCCGAAATTTGCAACGCAAAGCTCATTCACTTGGATACAAGTATAAACGGATTCTATCCTACGGCAGAGCAAATAGAGCAAGCAATTACACCAAAAACAAAGGCTTTGATGCTTTGTTCTCCAAGTAATCCTACTGGAAAAATGATTCCAAAAGAGGAACTTGAACGCATTGCAGAAGTGGTAAAAAAACATCAAATTTGGGTGTTAACAGATGAAGTATACTGCGAGCTTGTTTATGATGATAACGAACATGTTTCCATTGCCTCTTTTGACGGTATGAAGCCATACAGCGTAGTATTAAATGGTTTTTCTAAAGCATTTGCTATGACAGGGTGGAGAATTGGCTACGTCTGTTGCCCTCCTGACCTTATGGAGCAAGTACACAAATTACATCAGTATTCTTCAATTTGTGCACCAATTATGAGTCAGTATGGAGCGGTAGAAGGATTACGTTCAGGAGCTTCCGAAGTTGAAAAAATGAGAATATCATATCAACAACGGCGAAACCTTATGACAACTCGTTTGCAAGAAATTGGGCTTCCAGTGGTTAAGCCAGACGGTGCATTTTATCTCTTTGTTGATATTCGCTCTACGGGGCTTAGTGCAGAAGATTTTGCAGGAAAACTTATCAATGACTACCAAGTTGCTGTAGTGCCAGGAACAGTATTTGGTGCAGGCGGTGAAGGGTATGTGCGTTGTTGTTATGCAACCGATATTAAGAAAATAAAAGAAGCCTTAAACAGAATTGAAAAGCTAGTTGAAGATTTAAAAAAATAAGTATAATGCAAAAAAATACCGTGGATTCTATTTGATACCACGGTATTTTTATTTTTAAATAGTAGAACGATTAGTCTTTTTCTACTGCTAGCTCTGTTGTTTCATTTTTTGTTGGCATAATGTATGAGAAGATCAAAAAGAAGACCAATGCGACAATTAGACCAGGAATAATAGGTTGTCCTATTTTTATTCCAAATAGCATTTTCCCAGAAATCTGTTCTAGGTAAATTACCATAGCAGTACCTGAAATAAGAGATGCGATTGTCCCTGCGGTAGATGCCTTTTTCCAATAATGCCCAATAACATATGGAAAGAAAGCTCCAGCAGCACGTAAGGTAAATGAAAACATTAGAATTGTAATAATACTCGATGTGTTAAACAATGCTACTAGTGTAGAAAGAACACCAACAAGTGCCATAACTATTCTAGTAATGTTCATAACTTCCTTATCAGAAGCTTCAGGTTTAATTACTGCTCTATAAATATCATTTGAGAAAATTGAACCAGCTCCTAAAAGGTCAGAGTCCGCACTAGACATAGTTGCGGAGATAATTCCTGCAAAAAGTAGTCCGCAAATAATGGCTGGCATTGCCTCAATTGCTAAAACTGGAAGTGCATATCGAGCCCCTACATCACCAAAGTCAGTTGCACTAAATTTATCCATATTTATGAGAGCGAGAACTATAATACCCATTATTGCTGGAATAAATGCATATACAAAATTTATAATAGCTGCTAAAATTGAACCCTGTTTTGCAGCTTTTCCATCTCTTGCTGCATAATATCGAGAAACTGCTTCTTGCCCAACTGTAAATGTTGCAAGGTACATAACAGTTAACCCAATTATATCTGTAAGCGAGTATCCTGAAAACAAATTAAATGATTCGGCTGGTACGTTTGAGGTTACATTATCCCAACCTCCCGCTAAATTAATAGCAAAAGGAACAGCAATAAGCATACCAATAATAATTAAAAATACTTGTATAAAGTCTGTGAGTGTTACACTCCATAAACCACCCATAATTGCATAAATAGTCACAATTATACCAACAATAATTACCGCCACTGAATAATCGATTCCAAGCATAGTTGAAAGAATTACAGAAGAAGCAATAAATTGTCCTGCGGTGAGGCCGATAAGTGGAAGCATCATAATAACAGCAGTTATTAGCCCTGAAGCTTTTCCATAACGGCGCCTAAAATATTCAGGAACAGTTTTTACTGTTGCAGCCCTAAACTTAGGTGCAATAAATGTTAAAATAACAAAAGCAAAACCCATTGTTATAATGTACCAGGCAGCACTTATGCCGTGGCTTTGCATACCTTGCTGAACAACGCCTAGAGAACTGCCGCCCCCTATTTCCGTTGCAGCTAAAGTCCCTGCCATTAAAAATGGCCCTAAACGACGTCCGGCTACCATAAAGTCAACATTTGACTTTATGCGCTTTGATGAATACCAACCAATAAGTAGCATCGCTATCAGGTATACAACTACGACAATGGTTACTGTAAGGTTAACTTGCATTTCATTCTCCTTTTTTTTATTCGTGCATATGTATAGATAATTATAATTGTAACATGGCTATGTAAAAAAATCAAATATTATTTTACAACGTGCCTAAAAAAATCAAGAGTTTTTTATAACTACGACCGTGCATACTTATACTGCAAAAAAATAACAACTGTTTATAAAGAAATGTCATTATGCAAGTTTTATTGTGATGTATTTCACAATAAATTGTAAATAGAATAAATTATGGACAAAAATTATTCTATTTTAATTGACAATATGCAGAAATCTTTGTAAAATAGGTTTATTAATGTGATATATTTCACAATAAGAGGTGCGTGTGATTCCAAAACCATCAAAAGAACGTCTTATTCAACTTACGAGGCTATTAAAATATGTTAACACTGATTACATAACATCGTTAGATATAGAAGCTTTGACTGGTTGGAAAGATACAACGGTTAGAAAAGATATTTCTTTTGCCCTAAAAAATTACAGCCTTAAAAGTGCCTCTAATGGATATTCAACAAAGGAACTTTTAACTGCAATTCTTTTTACCTTACAGGAATCAAGAGAAGGGAAAAAATGCTGTATTGTTGGACTTGGAAAAATAGCACAAGCACTTATTCAAGCAAAAGATGTAGATGAATCTGAGTTTGTTATTGTTGCAGGCTTTGATGAAAGTGTAAACCGAGTTGAAACTATGAATGCCCCGTTTTCACTTTTTGTGCTACGCCAAGCAGAAAGCGTAATACAAGAAATGGGTATTCAGTATGCAATACTTGATGTTAACGACGAAGATGCTATTGCACTTGCAAAACGACTTTCAAACGCAGGTATAAAAGGAATAGTAAATTACACTAATGCAATTCTCCCCGTAGGCGAACATACAAAAGTAGAAAACGTATCGGTTATTGCAGCGTTGCAAAACCTGGCGTATAAATATAATAAGTGAGGATACAATGAGAGTACACAATTTTTCAGCAGGGCCATCTTGCCTACCAGAAGATGTTTTGAAAGAAGTTCAAAATGAACTACTAGATTGCAATGGCACAGGACAAAGTGTTATGGAAATGAGCCATCGCTCTGAACCATTTGAGTCAATTATCGCAGGAGTGGAGGCAAAGCTGCGCTCACTTATGGGTATTCCTGAAAACTACAAGGTGCTCTTTTTGCAAGGAGGTGCAAGCACTCAATTTGCAATGATTCCTCTTAATCTTAAAAAATTAGGAAAAGCAGCATACGTTAACACTGGTGTATGGTCAAAAAAAGCAATAAGTGAAGCAAAGAAATATATTTCAGTTGATGTAGTTGCAACAAGCGAAGATAAAGGGTTTTTATACATTCCAAACGTAGAAAAAATCGATGGTGAATACGACTATGCACATATTACGCTAAACAATACCATTATGGGAACATTGTTTGAAAAACTTCCTGCAATGGGTAAAAGAAACGATGGTGCTGAAATTCCATTAATTGCAGATATTTCAAGCTGTATTTTATCTAAGCCGTTGGATGTTTCAAAATTTGGGCTTTTATATGCAGGGGCACAAAAAAATCTTGCTCCCGCTGGTGTAACACTCGTTATTATCAGAGACGATTTAATTCAGGATTCTCCATTCGAATTTACTCCAACGATGCTTAGTTATAAAACTCATATTGAAGGTGAATCTATGTACAATACTCCGCCTTGTTGGAGTATTTACGTAATGGGGAAAGTTCTCGCATGGATAGAAAAAAACGGTGGAGCACAGGGTATGAAAAAACGCAATGATGAAAAAGCAAGTGCCCTATATGATTACCTTGATAATAGTCCATACTACAAGGCTCCTGTTGAAAAAGGAAGTCGCTCTTTAATGAATATCCCTTTTTTAACCTGTGAAAAAGACGATGAAAAGGCAAAGGCAATAAACAAACTTTTTGTAAAAGAAGCCGAAAAACAAGGACTTGCAAATCTTGCGGGGCACCGCTTGGTTGGTGGAATGCGAGCATCTATTTACAACGCCATGGGAATAGAAGGCGTAAAGGCTTTGATTAACTTTATGGACGATTTTGCAAAGGAGAATTTAAATGTATAAAATACAAACATTAAACAAAATATCGGCAAAAGGCTTGGAAGAGTTTGACCGCGAAAATTATGAAATTGCATCAGAAATACTAAACCCCGATGCAATATTAGTACGATCTGGAGACATGCATTCAATGGAAGTGCCAAAAACACTAAAAGCTATTGCACGGGCAGGAGCAGGTACGAATAATATTCCAATTTCACAAATGAGTGAAAAAGGTGTTGTAGTGTTTAACACTCCAGGTGCAAATGCAAATGCCGTAAAAGAACTTGTTATTGCCGCCCTTTTTATAGCAAGTAGACCGATTATTCAGGCAAACGAATGGGCAAAAACACTTCTAGGCAATGGATCTAATATTCCAGACATGGCAGAAAAGGGTAAATCTCAATTTGTCGGTCCTGAAATAAAAGGAAAAACACTTGGAGTAATTGGACTTGGGGCTATTGGTGCCAAAGTTGCAAATACTGCCTCTGAACTTGGTATGAAAGTAATTGGGTTTGACCCATTTATATCTGTAGATAGTGCCTGGGCCTTAAGTCGTGCAATTCAAAAAGCCGAAAGTTTAGATGCACTTCTTTCAAAAGCAGACTATATAACTTTGCACCTTCCACAAACAGCAGACACAAAAGCTTTGATAAATGCCGACAGAATTGCTTCTATGAAAAAGGGCGTAAGAGTTCTAAACTTTTCAAGAGGCGGGCTTGTAGTAAACGACGATATGATTGTAGCACTAAAAGAAGGAAAAATTGCCTGTTTTGTGAGTGACTTTACCGATGAAGATTTGCTTCAATGTCCAAATGTAATCTGTTTACCACACTTAGGTGCATCAACACCAGAGGCCGAAGAAAATTGTGCTGTAATGGCTGTAAATCAAATACGCGACTTTTTAGAAACAGGCGCAATAGTAAACTCAGTAAACTTTCCAAAGTGTAAAATTGATGGTCCTATTCCTTTGAGTGGAACAAGACTTGCAATATCAAACAAAAATGTTCCAAATATGGTTGGTCAAATTACTACAGTTCTTGCCGAAGCAAAACAGAACATTTCTGCTATGATTAATCACAACAGAGATGATATTGCGTATAACCTTATTGATATTGAAGGAAAAGTAGACGAAGATACGCTTAACAAACTTCGAGAAATTGAAGGCATTGTAAACGTTCGTGCAATAGTTGCTGAAATGGTGTAATGCTTATTCAATAAACACATAATGGCTGTGTTTATTTTGAAATGCAGCCTTAAATGCTTCTTTATGCTCGTTTGCGTAGTGTTGCAGTATGCTCCAGTCGTTTTTGAAATCAGGGTATGCAAAACCAATAACATTTTTGCAGTCTTTAATGCGTCTTGCTACGTGAATCATGCAGGTGGTAAATGTTTCAAAAAGTTCTGTTTCTGCTTGCTCGCTCATAATTTCTTTATCGGAACAGCCCCAAAAGGATCCCGTATTTGAAAAACGCCTTGGAATAATTATTGTTTTGATATCGCTGTTTTCAGTATTCTTTAATTCTGTTCGGAGGTTTGCTAAAAAAGCTTCGTCGTATTCTTCAATACCTTTTTCTTCAATATTATCCCAGTATATAACTTTTTTAGTGCTTTCTGTATTCATTATGGACTCCTAATATGTGCTTGCATACACCAAAAACCACTGCCTGTATAGGAGCGGTTTTTCGAGTAAAAGAAAGTCTGGCAAAACTAGTCTGTAAGAATCTTAATAATTTCAGCTTTGTCGTTTGTGTCTAAAATCTTTTGGCGCTTTTCAGCACTTTTGAATAATAGACTGATTTCTGCTAGAAATTGAAGGTGTGGACCTGTTTTATTCACTGGAGACAATGTCATAATAAAAATACGACAAGGTTCTTGATCGAGTGAATCAAAGTCTACAGGATTGTCAGAAATACCGATACAAGCAACAAGTTCAGAAACGGTGTCTGTTTTTCCGTGAGGAATAGCAATCCCGTGTTTCATGCCAGTTGACATTTTCTTTTCACGGTCTAACACACATTCTCTTGCTGCAGCCTTATCTGTGATTTTTCCTGCCTTAACAAGAATCTCAAGCATTTCATCAATAATGCTTTCTTTTGTGGTTCCCTTTAAGTTGAGTTCAACTGTTTCGGGGGTTAAAACATTTCGTAAATTCATAGTTATATATTAAAGGTTGGGTGTTTAAAAGTCAAGATTCAAAACGTAAAAATAGCAAAAAAAACTAATTTTTTTGTTACAATTCACGAACCTGCACAGAAGCTGAAAACAACCGCAAAAGCAATAGGTCGTCTCAGACCTAGCTGTCTCGTTATGCTCTCAGGCGGTCTTCGCGTCTCTATTCTTTTGCTATTTTAATAAAAAAGCAGGTTGTGAATTGCAACAATTTTTTTTATCGGTGGATTTTTATTGCAATCTATGCTATAGTATTGTATGGATATTATTGAAAAATTTTATGCCGATGTTAGACGGATTATTAAGATTGATAGAGCCAATAATGCAGGAAATTATGACGGGCTGCGTGCAAGTAAAGCAGTTGGAAAGCGTTTTGTGTCTTTGTATAAAGATTTAGGCGAGCTGCCGCTTGCCATAGTTAGTTATTGGGAAAATACATATATTGTTAGTTCTGCAAATCCCAATGATGAGCCTAGTGAAAAAAATATTACGTGGCTTGCTGCTTCAATTGCTCTTTTAGATGGAGAATTCTTTCAAAGTGCTAGTGATGCTGAAAAGATGATATTTTCGCAAGACGACTGGAAAGAACTTTGTGATATAGTAAATTATGAAGCCGAAAACCTACCTTTGGATATGCTAACAGCACTTATGTCGGTGTTTACTGAAAAAAAGGCGTTATGATAGGCGCATACACATCTTGTACACTATGCCCCAGAAATTGTACTGTAAATCGTAATGAACATAAAACCGCTTTTTGTAATGAAACATCCGATTTAAAAATAGGTTCTGCATGTTTGCATTTTGGTGAAGAGCCTCCTATTACAGTGCATGGAGGCTCTGGAACAATTTTTATAAGCGGTTGTAATTTGGGGTGTGTGTTTTGCCAAAATTATCAAATATCTCGTGAGGGTATGGGTAAAGTAGTTGAACTAGATGAGTTTTCGGATATTTGCCTTGCATTACAACACTCAGGGGCTGAAAATATAAATATTGTTACAGGAAGCCATGCTATTCCTTCCATTGCGGAAGGGCTAAAAAAGGCTAAGAAAAATGGGTTATCCATTCCTGTTTGTTGGAATTCTTCTGCATTTGAAAGTCTTGAAGCTTTGGAACTTCTTGAAGGTCTTGTTGATATTTGGCTTCCTGATTTAAAAACCTTAAATGACAAAGTTTCGTCAAAATTGTTTTATACAAAAGAGTATGGGAATGCAGCAATACAGGCTATTTTAAAAATGATTGAAATGTCGCCCTTGCGTTTTGTTGAAGTGGAAAAAGATGGTGAGATAAAAGAAAAAATGCTCTCAGGTGTTATTATTAGGCATCTGGTACTTCCTAGTTTATTGCAAGATAGCTTTGATGTTCTTGATTGGTTAAAGTTCTATGCAGATGGAAAAGCCTGCGTTTCGCTTATGACGCAATATACGCCAATCGAGACCATTAGCAAAAATGAGAGTCCTGATAGGTATGTTTCGAAAGGAGAGTTTGAAGCAATAACATGCGAAATAGAAGATTATTGTTTTGAACATATGTTTTACCAAGAGCTTATTCAAGACAATTCGTGGCTTCCTGATTTTAATTTAATTCAGCCGTTTTCAAATGAACTTGCAAAACCTATCTGGCATTGGAGAAATGGTTTTATTGTATAAATTTGTGTATAATGCCGGTTAGGTAATTTACAATAAATCCTATCTTAAGTATAATATTACAAAAATGTTTATTAAGGTATTTTTAGGAGGAATATATGAGATTATTAACTAGGTCTGATTTTGACGGATTAGTTTGTGGAGCTTTATTGTTAGAAGTTGGGGTAATTGATTCATGGTCATTTGTACATCCAAAAGATATGCAAGATGGAAAGGTTGAAGTTACTTCAAACGATGTTTTAGCAAATATTCCGTATGCAGAAGGCTGTGGTATTTGGTTTGACCATCATTATAGCGAAATTGAAAGAATGGAAGATAAAACTATTCCAGGAGACAGAAGAATTACCCCATCTTGTGCACGTGTTATTTTTGATTATTACAAAGATAAACACGACATAAAAAACTTTGCCGATTTGGTTGAAGTATGCGATCGTGTCGATTCTGGAAACTTAACACGCGAAGAAATTTTAAACCCAACTGGCGGAGTTCTACTTGGTTTTATAATGGATCCAAGAACTGGGTTAGGACGTTTTAGAGACTTTTCTGTTTCAAACCTTGCACTTATGGAAGTTTTGTTAAAAAAATGTGCAGAAATTAGTGTAGAGGAAATACTTGAACTTCCTGATGTAAAAGAGCGTATTGACTGTTACAACGAACAAACAAAGCTCTTCGACGCAATGCTTAAAAAACACACAACAACAGTTGGAAATGTTATCGTTACGGATTTGCGGGGTGTTGAAACAATAAATGCAGGAAACAGATTTTATATTTATAGCTTATATCCAGAGCAAAACATTTCAATGTGGA
>CAZUPJ010000043.1:0-9741 GCA_964622185.1 uncultured Treponemataceae bacterium | reverse complement strand
AAGACAGAGCTTTCTTAGCACCATACATGGATAATTTAATAAAAATGCGAGTTGACATTACATCAGAACTTTGGAAGTATAGAGACACGAAGGTACTAATGGAAGGAGCACAAGGTGCTTTATTAGATTTAGATTCTGGAACATATCCGTATGTTTCATCTGGAATGTCGTGTGCATCTGGTGCTGCAGTAGGATCTGGGATAGGACCGAAAAACTTAGATGAAATTTTAGGTGTATTTAAGGCATATTCAACGAGAGTTGGTAATGGTCCTATGCCTACAGAGTTCGATGAAACCACTCAAAGTGAATTGTATCATTATGTGCGCGAAACAGGGAGAGAATACGGAGTTACAACTGGCCGTCCTAGAAGGTGTGGTTATCTTGATTTAGTAGCACTTCGGTATGCTTGCAGAGTAAACTCAATTACCAACCTTGTTCTTACACACTTAGACATATATGATACTTTGGATGAAATTGAAGCCTGTGTAGCATATGAAGTTGATGGTGTAGAAGTTGAAGATTTTCCAACTTCAATTGAGGCTCTTGAAAAGGCAAAACCAGTACTAAAGAAGTTTCAAGGTTGGAAAACACCTCTTAATAAATGTCGCTCATATGACGAGCTTGCAGAAAATGCACGCACGTATGTAGAGTTTATTGAGCAATACTGTGAGACACCTATTGGGATTATTTCTGTTGGTTATGAGAGAGATGATACATTTGTTAGAACAAAACCGTTCGGTAACTAGAGTATGGTTACACTCCAAGATATAGGCAGTTGTACGTTTCCTGCCTTATTTAATCATTCAGTGAAACAATTCTCGGAGTGTAATGCACTTTCATTTGTAAACACACAACCTATTACGTATTCTCATGTTGCTGAGTTGACATTTAAAGTAGCTAACATATTGCAGTACATGGGAATAAGAAAAGGTGATAAAGTAGCCATATGGAGCGGTAGCGATCCAAACTGGTGTATTGCCTATTTTGCAATTGTAAACTACGGTGCGATAGCGGTACCAATTTTGCCCGATTTTAGCATTTCTGAAGTGGAGACAATACTTACCCATGCAGAAGTCTCGGGAATTTTTGCATCAGATAAAATGCGAAAAGCTGTACAAGCGCTTTCTTCAAAGGTAGTTCCTTTTATTATTAGGGTCGAAGATTTTTTCCTTCTTAGAAAAGATAAAAAAGATTTAGACATTGAACTTGATGTTTTGTGCGAACTTTCTGGCGATGTTTTGAGTGTTGAGATTACAGAAGAAGATACGGCATCTATAATTTATACTTCGGGTACAACTGGACGCTCTAAAGGAGTTGAGCTGACTCATAAGAACTTGGTTTTTATGGCAATTCAGTGCCAACATGTTCAAAGAGTAAACAAAAGAGACAGGTGCTTATCATTTTTACCTCTTTCTCATGTTTATGAGTTTTCAATTGGATTTATTATGCAATTCTTAAACGGTGTGTGTATATATTATCTTGGTAAACCGCCCACTGTTTCTTCTTTGCTTCCCGCTTTTAAAAAAATCCGCCCAACAATTGTATTGAGTGTTCCAATAATTATGGAGAAGATATATAAAAATAAAATAGTACCTACTTTTACAAAAACTCCAACGATAAAAAAGCTTTACAGTATACGCCTTTTTCAAATTATATTTCATAGAATAGCAGGCAGATCTCTTAAAAAGACTTTTGGCGGACGGGTACGTTTTTTTGGTATTGGTGGCGCTAAAGTTGACCCAGTTGTAGAGCAATTTATGAAGGATGCAAAATTTCCTTATGCTATAGGTTACGGACTTACTGAAACTGCACCACTTTTAGCAGGCTCTAATCCTCGAAATACAAAGCCTGGTAGCATTGGGCCTATTTTAGAGGGCGTAGAACTTGCAATTTTAGATCCAGACCCGAAAACTGGCATAGGGGAGGTTATTGCCAGAGGCGATAATATTATGAAGGGTTACTATAAAGAACCCAATCTTACTGCGAATGTTTTTACAACTGAAGAAGATTCATGTGGTGAAGGGTGGTTTAAAACAGGCGATTTAGGTGAAATTACTAGAGGACGTCTTTCCTTAAAAGGAAGGCTTAAAAACATGATTTTAGGTTCTGGCGGTGAAAATATATATCCTGAAGATATTGAGTTTGTTTTAAACCAGCATCCTGATGTGCTAGAGTCTTTAGTTGTTGAAGACGATAATGGCTTGGTAGCTCTTGTGCAACTTGATATGGAAAAAATAGCAGCGGGAATAAAAAATACAGTTGAAGATATTAAAGAAGCGGTACTTTTTAAGCAAGAAGAGATTTTATCTGAAATTAAGTTTTTTACCAATAGTCAAGTGAATAAATTTTCAAAAATTTCTGTTGTTAAGACAGTCACAGAATTTGAAAAAACTGCCAGTTCAAAAATTAAGCGATATTTGTACAATTTGACTGGTGGCGAAAAGATGGGCGATAAAGATAAGAAGTAGCATTCGCTATGCAAGTGAAAAGAATTTTAATAAATTAAAACTCTTTTTTTACAAAATCATTGCGTAATAGTTTCAATTGCTTGAATTTCGGCTTTAGAAAAGTGCATGTTCTCAATTATGGCTACGTTTTCCTTTATTTGCTCTGGTTTAGATGCACCAATCAAAACACTAGTAACAACCTTGTCATACGCCAAATACGCAAGTGCCATTTGAGCTAGCGTTTGGTCTCTCGATTTAGCAATTAGATTTAGTGCTTTAATTTTATTTAGCAAGTCTTCATTTAAGCTATTTTCATTTAGAAACCGACCATCAGTCTTAATTCTTGAATCGGCTGGTATGCCATGTAAGTACTTGTCGGATAAAAGACCTTGCGCTAGTGGACTAAACACAATTAATCCTTTTCTCAGATTTTTACATTCTTGTTTTAAACCATTTTTTTCAACAGTTTTGTCAAACAAGGAATACTTGTTTTGATTAATAATAAACGGACAGTGTAACGACTCAAGTATGATGCTTGCCTTTTTTAGAGTTCGACCATCGTAGTTAGATAGACCTATATACAATGCTTTTCCCGACTTTACAATGGAGTCAAGTGCTCCCATTGTTTCCTCTAGTGGAGTGTTAGGATCCATTCTGTGGTGATAGAAAATATCTACATAGTCAAGATTCATACGTTTAAGACTTTGTTCTAAGCTTGAAATGAGATACTTTCTTGACCCCCAGTTGCCATAAGGTCCTGGCCACATGTCATACCCCGCTTTTGTTGAAATAATTAATTCATCTCTATAAGGTAAAAAGTCGGATTGCAAAATTTTTCCAAAATTTGTTTCGGCACTTCCATTTTCAGGCCCGTAATTATTTGCAAGATCAAAGTGGGTAATGCCTAAGTCAAAGGACGTAAAACATAGCTGTTTCATAGTGACCATGTCTGCCTTTGCACCAAAATTATGCCATAAGCCTAGTGAAATAATTGGTAGCTGTAACCCACTGTCACCACATCTCTTGTATATCATGGACTCATAACGATCTTTATGTGCTGTGTAGTTCATTTGCTCTCTTCCTTTTATCTATTTGTATTAACTATGAAAAAAATGTGTATGTGTTTTTCCCTTTGTTTTTTGACCTATACATTGCTTGGTCAGCTTTTTCAAACAAATCTGTGTATGTTTCCGCATCTTGCGGTGCATGAGATATTCCTATGCTTGCGGATACTGTTACCTTTACATTATTTTCATTTTTATATGTTTGTTGTATCGATGAGCACAGACCTTGAGCTTTTTCTTTTAGAGTTTTTGACGATAAGCTATCTGGTGTAAATGCAATAAACTCGTCGCCGCCCATTCTTGCAACAATATCGTGAGATCTAAAATGTAACTTAATTTCGTTATACACATTGCATAGTACGTCATCACCATATGCATGACCAAAAGTATCATTTATTGCTTTAAAATTATCTAAGTCAATCATAAAAAGTGTACCTTGCGTGTCTTCTTTTAAATGGTTTGTAATATAGGTTTTTGCTGCTTCCTTGTTATACCCACCTGTTAAGTGGTCCCGCTCTGATTTATCTTTAAGTGCTAGTTGTATTTGCTTCTCATCATGTATTTCATATACTACAAAAAATGCAACGATGTCGTTTGTTTTTTTATCTAGTTTGCTTTGCATTAATAGTCTATGCCATATATATTCATTTTCATTATCATCGCTCGGAGACCTATACTCATATGAAACTTCATTGATATTATTATTAAATAATTCAATAATGTTTTTTGGTAAAACATCGTGTCCTTTTTGAATATCGTCCGGGTGTATGTGTCTAAGGGATATGCTTTCATGAAATTCTGTGTATGTTTTATAAGGGGATATATCTGAATCTTTTTCATTTATAACTAAACGGATAAGTGTGTCATTTGTGCAGTTAAATTCGGCATACACTTTAGTCATATTGAAAAGAGCGGACTTTAACATTTTTTCTTTGCTGATTGTAATTTCTAGTTCCGAGGCTTTCTTTTTGTAATCATGAAGATTAATAATATTAAAAAGCATTATTAGTGCAATGTAGAATACAAGAAGGAGCAAAGAGGGCAATACTATTTGTTGTACTGCTACACCTGTTATATTACTGCTAACGCTATAAATGCCGGCATTATAAATCATATAACCTGATAATAGTATGCAAATTATTGCTATGTACAGGAGGAGCTCTGCATTCTCTTCAATAATTTTTAGGTATTTTGAAGGAACGAATTTATTAAATAAGAGCATAGCTATGTTATGAGATACATAAGAAATGATTCCAGTAATCCAAAAAAAATATTGATTAGATACAACCTCGTGTATTGAAATAGAATGAGCAAGTGAGTAAGCGGAGATAGCAACTGCTCTAAATACGAATAGGTGCAAAATCATTCCGGCTGTAATTGTTATAATAGCAAGGCTATTAGATTTAAAGAGTACCCGGACTTGTAACAAAACAATAATGAGCAATGCAAAATAATGAATGCTCGAAAACTCATGTAAAAATTCTAGCACGAAAACTACAATGACTGCATTTAGAATACAAAAGGGATATTGAAAAAAATAATACTTTGACTTTGAAAAAACCCTATTTGAAAGCTCGAAACACAGTCGGGAGTGGATTGCTACAATAAAAGCAAAAAATATATTATGAATAATTGTCAATTTTTGGTACCTCTAAATACGTTCTAGTACGATAACGATAGATAAAAATTTACATACAATATCATATTTTTGAAAATATTTCTAGTAGTAGTTAAAATATTTATAAAAATATTGCTTTTGCTTTTTTTCTTTAGTATATTAAATATACAAAAAGGAATCTATATGGCTAATAATATAATACAAATCGACGAAGAAAAATGTGTTGGCTGTGGCCTATGTGCTAATACGTGTAGGCAAAGTGCAATAGAGATAGTTGACGGAAAAGCAAAAGTTGTTCGGGATGATGCTTGTGACGGTATTGGTCGCTGCCTACCTGTGTGCCCTGTAGATGCAATTTCTTTTTCAAACATAGAAGTAAAAAAAATCGGCACAAAAAATGCTAATGCGCGGCATACTCCTACTGGGAAAATGAGTACGATAGAACTTCCTTGTGGGTGTCCAGGTAGTAATTCAAAAGTATTACAAAGATCAAAAGAAAAAATCTTAACAAATGATACTTTTGTAGGTGAGGGTTCTCAACTTATGCAATGGCCAGTACAAATAAAACTTGTTCCCGTAAAAGCCCCTTATTTTGAAAGTGCAAATCTACTCGTAGCAGCAGACTGTACTGCATTTGCGTACGGAAACTTTCATGCAGCATTTATGAAAAACAAAGTAACTATTATTGGATGTTCAAAATTAGATGCAGGCGACTATACAGAAAAGCTCACTGAAATTATTGCGAGCAATAATATAAAATCTGTTACCGTTATTAGAATGGAAGTTCCTTGTTGCGGTGGTATTGTGCAAGCGGTTAAAAATGCACTTATTAACAGTAAAAAAATGGTTCCATGGAGCATAGTAACAATTTCAACTGATGGTCGAATGTTGGATCAATAATTCGCTAAGTCTTGTTTTTTTTTAGCTTTTTCTATATAATACTCACCATGATTAAGAGATTAGAACAATTAAAAGTACGTTATGAAGAAGTAAATGAACTCATACAAGATGTAAACTTAGTAAAAGACCCTAAAAAATATAAAGAAACAATGCGAGAACATTCATATTTAACAAACCTAATGGAAGCTTTTGATGAATACAAAAGAGTTCTACAGGGTATTGAAGATTCAAAAATTATTATTACTGAAGAATCTGATCAAGATATGAAAGAAATGGCTCGTGAAGAACTTCGTGAGCTTGAAGAACAACAACCAGAAATGGAAGAAAAACTCAAAATGCTCTTAATTCCACCCGATCCACTTGAAGAAAAAAATATTATTATGGAAATTAGAGGTGGCACTGGTGGAGATGAATCTTCACTCTTTGTTGCAGACCTTTTTAGAATGTATAGTCGTTATGCAGATATGAAAGGTTGGAAATACGAAGTTATTAATATGAGTGAAACTGAAGTTGGCGGATACAAAGAGCTTTCTTTTTCAATTAGTGGAAAGTACGTCTATGGAAGTTTACGCTATGAAGGCGGAGTTCACCGTGTACAACGCGTGCCTGCAACAGAATCACAAGGGCGCGTACACACCAGTGCAGTAACAGTTGCCGTACTCCCTGAGGCAGAAGAAACTGAAATTGAAATAAAACCAGAAGATTTACGTGTTGACGTAATGCGAGCTGGTGGGCCCGGTGGGCAATGTGTTAATACAACCGACTCAGCAGTACGCTTAACACACTTACCAACAGGATTAGTTGTAATTCAACAGGACGAAAAAAGCCAACATAAGAATAAAGATAAGGCTATGAGAGTTTTGCGTGCTCGCTTATTTGAACTTGAAGAGTCTAAAAAAAATGCCGAACGTTCTGCACAACGTAAAGGCATGGTAGGTTCTGGTGACCGTTCAGAAAGAATTAGAACCTATAACTTTCCACAAAACCGCGTAACTGACCATAGAATTGGGCTCACCCTTTACAAACTCGACCAAGTAATGCAAGGTTATTGTGATGAACTTATTGATGCACTTTGTATTTATGCTAAAGAAGAAAAACTACAAAATCAAAGCGTAGACTAAAATAGAGTTATGCTGTTTTGTGTTTTCTTAAGATACAAAATCTAGTAGATACGCTGGTTTCTAAGGGATATAATAAGGAGATTTTCCAAGTGGGGCATAAGACAATAATTGTTCTTTAAGATTTTCCTTGGTTCTTTCAATGTACCAATCATAGAGGATAATATCTCCTTCTTTTGAAACAAATCCGACTGGATCGTATTCAAAAAAGAAACGTGGACTTCCGTCTTGAGTTTTATAATAATCAATAGGATCATAGTTTGTGGGAATTTGTACCCCGAAGGCACTTTTCCAAGCTCCAATTTTTACATAAGTAAAAACAAGTCCTGTATAGGTGTCAATGGCAAACATGTACGTTTCTAAATCTACGCCCATGTTTACACCTGTCCAACGATAAAAAAGAAAGCGTTCAAGTACGGGCTTTTCTGCCCCATCAACTGATATATATGACATGGTGTTGTAACTGCTATTGGGCGTAAAAAGTGGGTTGCTACCATCATAGCGGTAGTATTTCACTTCACGTGTTTTAAATCCTAACGCAGAAAAATCTTCTCCATTTATTTTTTTTTCGTTCTTGAGCTTGTTTGATAAGCGCCATTGAGTATTCCCATCTATTTTTATATGAGGTATTTGCTCTCTGTCAATTTTAATAATGGTAAATGCCTTTGTTTTAAAGTCAGAGGTTGAAAGATGCTGCATGTCGGGTGAGAATGTTTGATATAAGCTTTTTTCTTTTTCATGAAAAGTTTGGTGAATCTTACCGTTCGGCAAGATGAAGGCAAAATTTTCTGAAACTTCGGATATTCTATTTTCCAGTTGTTTTTGAGTTGCAAAAAGATGGGGAAAATCTGTGCGAGCTTCGCTTTCGCCACTTGCATAAATAGATGCATCAATATGGATAAGTGCGAGTATTATACAAAATAAAATATATGTTTTTATGTTTTTCATAAGCATTGGTAAGTTCTAGAACTTGGTTTTTAGTATATATTATTTTTTTGTACAAATCAAGTATAGATGTACAAAAATAATGTTTTTCAGTTGTTATATTGCATGAGACTATACACTGCTCTTCTCTTGCATTTTGGAACAAATGATAGTATAATTCGCAAATGGATAAAACTGAATACTTGGCAAAAAAAGATTATTGTGCCCCCATGCACACAGCCGAACATATTTTAAATCAAACTATGGTGCGAATGTTCAATTGTTCTCGATCCTATAATGCTCATATTGAAGCAAAGAAATCAAAGTGCGATTATCGATTGGAAGAAGTACCATCTGATGTTCAAATTGAAGAAATATCAAAAAAAGTAAACGAAGTCATTGCACAAAATCTTGATGTAACTGAACGTTTTGTAACACGCGAAGATGCTTCTAAAATAGTTGATTTATCAAAATTGCCAGAAAATGCAGGTAATACTTTACGAATTATTGATGTGGGCAACTATGATGCATGTGCGTGTATAGGACAGCATGTTGAGAACACAAATGAAATAGGCACCTTTACTATAATTAGTCACGACTTTACTGATGGTAGGTGGAGACTTCGATGGAAGGTTGTTACACAATAACTGGGGATCTTTGAAAGCTAACAGAGGTTCCCAATTATCTATTTAATAGTTTTGGATCTGATAAAATCATCAAAGCCCAAAAGCATGTAAAAAAGCGGAATGATTGTAACTTTGGTAAATCTGTGTCTATAAAGCTGCTAACAAGCATTTTTACAACCATCCCACTTGATTTTTTAGCATAAGTTGCAATATTGTGTGAAAAGTCATCTTTATATTTTTCATCTCTTAAAAAATCTAAAATAAGAGGAGGTATAGTTTGTCCTCTCATTTTTTTTGTTGAACTTATTTCATCAAATAGTGTTTGAAGTATATCTTGTGCTGTTTCTGGGTTTTCTGCAAATTGCGTAAAAGCAGGAAAAAAAACTTTATCTATTCCCATTACGGAGGAAAATGCTAGAATTACTTCGTTTTCAATAATTTTGTTTTCAGAGTTGAGGCGTAATACATTTTCCAATATTGGAATACTAGTATCGTTTGCATACATTTCCATCGATCGAACGCCCCATAGGTTTATGTAGGTGTTAGTTGTTGTTTCAAGTACTTCTGATATTTTTGTTTGGGCACTTGCATTTCCAATTTTTGCAAGGGCAACCATGGACTCTCCTGCAAGAATATAATCTTTGCTGCTGATACATTTTAGTAATTCGGGCACTGCTTTTTGTATTTTAAAGTTCCCTAAAATTCGTGCTGCACGGTATGCTGTTGTGTATAATCCACTTTCAAGTTCTTGAATTAAAATATCAATAATTTGCTGATTTAATTTTGGAAGACTTTCCATTCCTGCAATAGCTTCAGAACGAACAGCAAAACTGGGAGAGGCGAGTAATTCTAAAAGATTTGTTGTTGCAGCACTTGTATTTGAAAGTCGTAATTCTGTTAGGAGTTCTGTTTTTTCACGCACTGAATTGCTTCTGTCAAGTTTATATAAAAGGCTAAGCCCTCGAATGTCTCGCACTGAAAAAAACATGGGTAAAGCTTCTTTTAATGAATAGCTATCTAATGCTTTTAGATTTAATTGCACAA